>JBMYPE010000206.1:0-4312 GCA_049600015.1 Kangiellaceae bacterium | reverse complement strand
TTATCTGAGTCATCGTATATTTAGGTATAATAGATGAAACTTGGGTCGGAGTCGCTCTTTCGCTAAAGTTTATTTCTAAAATTAGAACCGGTTTATATTTAACAACTTATTCGGAAACTGAAGCGACTCAAACCTTAATTAATCAATCGGTGTTCATGCACCAATTTTGGAATCAAAATAATGAAAATAGCAAATGATACTGTCGTTCAATTCCTTTATAAAATGACAGATACCGATGGTGAAGTTTTAGAGGACTCAACAAAAGACTTACCGATGGCTTATTTACATGGTCACAATGGTTTACTGGCAGGACTTGAAAAAGCGATGGAAGGTAAAACCAAAGACGATGAATTTAATGTGACTTTAAAGCCGGAGGAAGCTTATGGCGTTGTTAAAGACAATGCAGAACAAAAAATACCCATGAAACATTTGCAAAGTATGACTAATAACTCAAAGATAAAATGGAAGAAAGGCATGGTGGGCGTTGTTCATACCGAGCAAGGAAATAAGCGAGTTACCGTGGTTAAACCAGGAAAATTTATGGTGGTGGTTGATTTTAATCATCCCTTTGCAGGGAAAACGCTAACCTTTGCGGTTAAGGTCGTTGATGTGCGAGAAGCGACTAATGAGGAAATAGCTCATGGCCATGCTCATGGTGTGGGTGGGCATCAGCATTAGATTTATTTTAGCAACTAATCTATTTTGATGTCGTTGGTCCCGTTAGCGTATTAAAGCTTAGGAGTAGACGTGAAGGCTGTAGTGTTAAATGATAATAAATCTAATCTTGATGTTCGAAAAATCTATAATTATCTTTCTAAAGATAGTACATGGGCAAAAGGAATAAGTTACGATCTTGTGGCTAAATCAATAGAGAATTCAGTCTGCATTGGAGCTTATGTTGATGATGTTCAAATTGGTTTTAGTCGTATCATCACTGATCACGCTACTTTTGCGAATTTGGTTGATGTTATAGTATGGCCTGAGTTTCGAGGGAAAGGTGTTTCTAAATTACTCATGGAGGCTGTTTTAAGTCATGAGAGTACTAAGAGTGTGAGGCGTTTTACTCTAGCGACATCAAACGCACATGGTTTATATAATAAGTTCGGTTTTTCTTCATTAGAGAAGCCTGACACCTTTATGGAGATTAATAAGCCCAACATTTATCAATCAGATTTATGACAAGTCGTTCTACAGAGGTTATATACTAATAGTTGTCACTCTGTTCAGCGTTTTAACCAATTAAATTTCAATGCGTATTCAAGCGTGGGAATAACTTAATTACAACAAACAACTTATAATATATTGAGCCATTATGATCGATGATAATAAAGTAGAAAAATCTGAGTTAAAATTTGCAACTAAAGTCATCCACGGCGGGCAGCATCCTGATCCAAGAACGGGTGCAGTTATGCCGCCGATTTACCAAACGTCAACTTATGTTCAATCAGCACCAGGCGATCACACTGGATACGAGTATTCCCGTTCGCAAAATCCAACCCGATTTGCATACGAGCGTTGTATTGCTAGTTTAGAAAATGGAACAAGAGGATTTGCCTTTGCATCTGGTATGGCGGCGACTTCGACCATTCTTGAATTAGTTGATTCGGGCGATCATGTTTTGGCGATGGATGATTTGTACGGCGGGTCTTTTCGATTATTTGATAAAGTGCGAAAGCGTAGTGCCGGAATTGAATTTGATTTTGTCGATATGAGTGACCTTGACGCGTTAAGAGCGGCAATAAAACCCAATACAAAAATGCTATGGGTGGAAACGCCAACCAACCCGATGTTAACACTAGTGGATTTAAAAGCGGTCGCGTCGTTAGCGAAAGAACTGGGCATTATCGCGGTTGCAGATAACACTTTTGCAACACCCTACAATCAACGCCCATTAGATTTTGGTTTTGATATTGTGATGCATTCTGCCACTAAATACATCAATGGTCATTCAGATATGGTGGGTGGCGTAGCAGTCGTTGGTGATAATGAAAAGTTAGCTGAAGATTTAGCTTTTTTGCAAAACTCCACAGGTTCAATTGCAGGGCCATTCGATAGTTTTTTAGCGCTCAGAGGTCTCAAAACTTTAGCATTAAGAATGCGACAACATAACGAATCTGGAATGCGAATAGCGCAATGGCTAACGGCACATGGACAAATAGAAAAAGTGTATTACCCAGGACTGGCTAGTCATCCTCAAGTTGAGTTAGCTGAGGAGCAAATGGAAGGTTTTGGTGGAATGATATCTATAGTAATAAAAGGTGGCTTAAAGAAAGCGAGCGCCTTTATGCAAAATTTAGAACTGTTCGCTTTGGCTGAAAGTTTAGGTGGCGTAGAAAGTTTAAGTAATCATCCTGCATTAATGACGCATGCTTCGGTACCCAAAAATATTAGAAAGCGTTTGGGGATCTCTGATAGCTTGGTACGCCTGTCCGTTGGGATTGAAGATGTTGAAGATTTGATTGCGGATATTAGACAAGCGTTGGAACGATTGTAAATAACCTGACAAAGATTTTTGAGCAGTCTTAATGCGGGGTCAGGCTAATCTTTTTTATCCACTTATTGAAAAATTAATATTCAACAATAGTGTTGAATCCTCCATAAATCATTCGCTTGCCATCAAAAGGCATTGAATTCATCCAATCTTTCAATCGAGGGTCATTCATTACGGCATCGTTTCCTGCATCGCGAGCTTCTCGAGAGGGCCAAGTAATCCAAGAAAACACGACAACTTCATCTTTTTTGCATTTAACAGCCAATGGCAAAGAAGTAACTTCACCATCCGGCACATCATCAGCCCAATTTTCTACAACCGATAAAGCGCCATGATCTTTGAACACGACAGCGGATTCTTCGGCGATTTTGATGTATTCTGACTTATTCTTTTTAGGTACTGCTATTACGTATCCGTCTGTATATGGCATTGTTTTATTTCCTCTATATTTATTGAATTTGACACTGACCTATTCGTCAGAAATATTATTGACGAAGCTCGTTTATCGATCACTAACCGGTTTAGGTTAAAATTAATTACCAAAGTACATCAAGCATATGAATATAAATAGTTAATATTACGATAATTAGTGATGGCAAAGATGTCAATGTTACTGTTTTTAAAGATAGCTCGTCTTTGTGGCTTATCGCGATCCATAGATATACACAAAGGAGCATCGCCGAAAATATAGCGGCCACAGCTGACATAATAAGACCCTCTGATCTAGAGGGTAGCTCAGAGAATAAATAGGTGTAAATGCCATTAGCAGATAAAATACAAAGTGTACTCATTATGAGTGATACAAAAACTAATGCTGCTTTTGCACTACTTAGTTGTTTGATATTCATATATTTATACAGTTTAGTCCCATCCAAAGTATCCAATGTGTTTTTAGGTGATGTGTTTATCTGAAGCTAGAAAACTACATGGTTAGTTAATAAATATCAATGGTTCAATTCTTTTACTCACTAGCGTTATGACCCAAGGGCATGATTTTATAATAGAGCAATGATTATTCAGTAAGAAAAAAAGTTACGTTAGTTACCACACGAACATCTTTCTCAATTTTCTTTGTGTCGCCATAATTCTTTCCAACATCACGAATAACAAATCCACCTTGTCTTGCACTACGAATACCACCAACTTTAACACCTGCGTTAGTTGCAAATTCATTAGCCGCTAAACGAGCATTTCGTGTGGCTTCTTTTAACATGTCGGGTTTAATTTCATTTAATTTTGTAAAGTGATAGGCAGGATCATTATTTTGAATATCTAACCCTTGGGCAATCAATTTATTTAATTTAGATCTGACTTTAGAAACAAGTCTTACTTTATTCGTTTGTACTTCAATTTCTCCGATTAATAAGTGTTTTTCTTCAACCAATTTTTGGTTCTCATCTCTATATTCTTGGTTGACATAATTGATAATACCTAATTTTATTTCATCTTCCGAAAAACCATTTTCAGTTAATAAAGAAATCACTTTATTTTGATCCTGTTCGGATTCTTCGTATAGCTTGGAGATATCATCTTTTTGATTGCCGGTAACCGTATATTGTATAGACCAAAATGCACTATCGGCCTCAACTCTTCTTTCTGCTAGCCCTTTTACATCAGCTGTATTTAAAGCAATTTTAGAGTTATATAAAGTGTTACCAATAAAATATCCAGCGACCGCTATCCCTACAGATAATAAAAGGGCAGGGAATATGGCGTTTGTTTTGCCTTGTTGATCAGACATTAAAGTTCTCCTGATTGCCTGTTTACCTATTCGACTCTGCATCATCCCCACTCACTTCAGCAAAATCAGGAACCTGATTT
>JBMYPE010000205.1:0-4325 GCA_049600015.1 Kangiellaceae bacterium | reverse complement strand
CCCTTTCACGGCGGTAACAGGGGTTCGAACCCCCTAGGGGACGCCATATTGAAAAACCGATACAGTTCATGTGTCGGTTTTTTTTTGCTTAAAGATTGATGAAATGAAAACTATACTTACCTCTTTATAAGATATTAAAGTAGTTAACATAGATAATAACGATGGTTTTATGCCAACAATGGGCTAAAATCGGTGATAAAATAACCGCATAAAAGGAGAGCTTTTTATGTCAGAAACAATGACAAAAATAAAACCCCAAGATTTTATTGATAGCGTGGAAGGCGCGTTGCAATACATCTCTTATTATCACCCCAAAGATTTTATTGATGCTTTGTATAAAGCTTATCAGAAAGAAGAAAGTACCGCGGCCAAAGAGGCAATTGGACAGATTCTAATAAACTCTAGAATGTGCGCAGAAGGAAAACGACCTGTTTGTCAGGATACAGGTATAGTGACGGCATTTGTAAAGGTTGGAATGGATGTTCAATGGGATACGGATTTATCTGGTACACAAAGAAATATTCAAGAGTTAGTCGATGAAGGTGTCCGTAGAGCTTACGCGAATACGGAAAATACGCTCAGGGCGTCGATTGTAAAAAATCCATTGGGGCCGCGAGTAAATACTAAAGATAATACGCCATCAGTGGTTCATGTAGAAATAGTGGCAGGCAATAAAGTGGATGTCACGGTCGCCGCGAAAGGCGGTGGTTCAGAAAATAAATCAAAATTTGTAATGCTAAACCCTAACGATTCAGTAGTTGATTGGGTGTTAAAAACTGTTCCTACTATGGGGGCGGGTTGGTGTCCTCCAGGAATGCTTGGTTTAGGAATTGGTGGAACAGCAGAAAAAGCGATGGTCATGGCAAAAGAATCTTTAATGGATCCGGTTGATATCCATGAATTACAAGAACGCGGTGCTGAAACTTCGGCAGAAAAATTACGTTTAGAATTATTAGAAAAAGTTAACCAATTAGGAATTGGTGCACAAGGGCTTGGCGGTTTAACAACAGTAATTGATATTAAAGTGAAAGACTGTCCGACCCATGCTGCCTCTTTACCCGTAGCTATGATTCCAAATTGTGCGGCGACACGACACGCGCATTTTAGCCTTGATGGCAGTGGCGCTAGCTATATGACTCCACCCAGTTTAGCGGATTGGCCTCAAATTGAAAAAAGCGATAAATCAAAAACCAAACAGGTAAATTTAAACGCAATCAGTCAAGCTGAAATAGAATCTTGGAAACCCGGTGATAATTTATTGTTATCGGGTAAAATTTTAACTGGTAGAGATGCCGCACACAAAAAGATAAAAGATATTATTGATACTGGAGAATCACTACCAGAAGGCGTCGATTTTGAAGGACGATTTATTTATTACGTCGGGCCAGTTGACCCGGTTGGTGATGAAGTAGTCGGTCCTGCAGGACCTACTACGTCAACGCGAATGGATAAATATTCTGACATGATGCTACAACCAAAAGATTCCGGTGGTATGGGTTTGATGGGAATGATTGGAAAATCAGAGCGTGGCGAAATTGCACTTAAATCCATCAAAGAAAACAAAGCGGTTTATTTGATGGCAGTGGGCGGTGCCGCTTATTTAGTGTCTAAAGCAATCAAAGCATCCCGAGTCGTTGCTTTTGAAGAATTAGGAATGGAAGCTATTTATGAATTTACGGTTGAAGATATGCCAGTGACAGTCGCCGTTGATACTTTGGGTGAATCCGTGCATAAAACAGGACCCGCCATTTGGAAAGTAAAAATTCAAGAGGCTCTTCAATAGATAAAAGATAAAAAATTACCACATAGGCACAGAGACACAGAGGAATAAAAAAGAGTTATAAATTTGTTTATTTGTTTTTTCTGTGCTCTCTGTGTCTCTGTGGTGAAAATTTTGTATTAGAGTTTTAAATAATTACAAATTTAGGAAATTAATCTATGAGTATTACCAGTGCAGGTGCAAAATTTAGACAAGTGGTTGCTGATAACAAGCCGCTTCAAGTGGTTGGAACTATCAATGCCTTGACCGCGCATATGGCAAAAGAGGCAGGGCACAAGGCGATTTATCTTGCGGGAAGTGGCGTTGCTGCTAATTCATTAGGTTTACCGGATCTAGGGATTAGCACTATTGATGATGTTTTAACTGATGTAAGACGCATCACCGATGTTTGTGATTTACCTATGTTGGTAGATGCAGACACGGGGTTTGGTGGCGCATTTAATATTGCTCGCACGGTTCGTTCTTTAACAAAGTTTGGCGCCGCGGGTTGTCATATTGAAGATCAGGTTGCGGCAAAAAGATGCGGACACCGACCTAATAAAGAAATAGTGTCGTTAGAAGAAATGGTAGACCGCATTAAAATGGCTGTTGATGCAAGAACCGACGAAAACTTTGTCATCATGGCAAGAACGGATGCGTTAGCGGTAGAAGGTATTGAGTCTGCCATTGATAGAATGCACGCTTGTATTGAAGCCGGTGCGGATATGATTTTTCCAGAAGCATTTAATCAATTAGAACAATACAAAAAGCTGAGTGAAAGTATATCTGTTCCATTTTTAGCGAATATTACCGAGTTTGGTAAAACACCTTTATTTTCAACGCCGGAATTGGCGGAAGTAGGTGTTGATATTGTACTTTATTGTTGTGGAGCCTATCGCGCAATGAACAAAGGCGCAGAGTCTTATTATCAAGCTCTGATTAATGACGGACATCAAAGAAATATGATAGAAAAAATGCAAACTAGGGAAGAGCTATACTCTTATCTAAACTATCATCAATTTGAGCAAAAACTGGATGAATTATTTTCTGCACAACAAACGAAATAAACAGATTAGTTAAATAGCAAACATTTGAAATAGTGAATTAAATAGAAAAGGAAAAGAAAATATGAGCAATGAAACAGACGCGCCCATTCGCAAACCTAAAAAATCAGTCGCTTTATCGGGAGTAGTAGCTGGCAACACTGCTTTGTGCTCTGTGGGCTTAACTGGCAATGACTTAGCTTACAGCGGTTACGACATCTTGGAATTTGCTGAGACTGCCGAATTTGAAGAGATCGCTCACTTGTTAATTCACGGGCGCCTCCCTAATCAAGCGGAATTAATTAATTATAAGCGAAAGTTAAGAGGGCTTCGTGGGCTACCTTTAGTGGTAAAAGAAGTTTTAGAATCAATTCCTGCTGCGGCTCATCCAATGGATGTACTCAGAACTGGCTGTTCTGTATTAGGTACAGTTTTACCTGAAAAAGAAGAGCAAGCACCTGCTGATGCACGAGATATTTCTGATCGATTATTAGCTTCTTTTGGGTCAATGCTCCTTTATTGGTATCACTTTAGTCACAATGGACGAGCCATAGATGTTGAGACGGATGATGACTCTATTGGCGGCCACTTTTTACATATGCTTCATGGTGAAAAGCCTAGTGAACAATGGGAAAAGGCAATGCACACATCGCTTATTTTATATGCCGAGCATGAGTTTAATGCATCAACTTTTACAGGAAGAGTGATCGCAGGTACAGGATCAGATATGTACTCGGCAGTCTGTGGTGCGATTGGCTCATTGCGTGGGCCAAAGCACGGTGGAGCCAATGAAGTGGCACTAGAAATTCAAAAACGCTACGCAAATCCAGACGAAGCTGAAGCTGATATTAAAGAGCGAATGGCAAGAAAAGAAATTGTCATTGGTTTTGGCCATCCAGTTTACACAGTATCCGATCCTAGAAATGTAGTGATTAAAAAAGTAGCAAAAGAGCTGTCTGAAGCACAAGGCGATATGAATATGTTTAATGTGGCGGAAAGATTAGAAACGGTTATGTGGGATGAGAAAAAAATGTTCCCTAATTTAGATTGGTTTTCAGCAGTTTCATATAACATGATGGGAATTCCAACGGCTATGTTTACACCTGTGTTTGTTATGTCTCGTATCACTGGATGGGCAGCCCATATAATGGAGCAAAGAGTGGATGGCAAAATCATTCGCCCAAGTGCTAATTATGTCGGTCCAGATGCAAAAAAATGGGTGGCCATTGAAGATCGATAAAATGTAAGCCGAACAATTGCAAAATAAAAATCCTGCTATAAAAGCGGGATTTTTTATGTCCGCTGCATATTCTGCTCATTGTTTAATTTTGATGACTACTGAATATTATTTCATCAATGATCTAGATCACTAGTTAGGACTATCATCTAAGATACCCTTGAGTCTTTTAAAACTATCGACTACAAGGGACAATAATGCCGTTAAAAACATCCGACTTGCTACAAAAATGTGACAAACTAAAAGAAATTTTTGCAACCAGAGCATCTAAATACGATCAAGAAGC
>JBMYPE010000204.1:0-4326 GCA_049600015.1 Kangiellaceae bacterium | reverse complement strand
GTTGATGTTACTGCTGCTCGAGACTTATTTTTAACGCAGGGATTGGTGGAAAATCAAGTTAATATTCGGCTACCCTTTTTAGAAAAAAATAAAGCAGTTGTTGATGAAATTAAATCGGAAGAAGAGAAATTACGCAGAAGCGACATGCTCATCAATGAAAAAGAATTTAGTCAACTCTATGATCAATTAATTCCAAAAAATATTGTCGCAGTATATAAATTAAAGCGATGGCTTAAAAAAGATTGGGAAGTAAGAAATACAAAATTAGTTTTGCAAAAAGAACAGCTAACCAATAGTTCAACACTAGCTCAGGAAGATTACCCCTCAGAGATAATAGTTAAAGGGTTTACATTACCAGTCTCTTATCGATTCGCACCGGGTGAAGCCGAAGATGGTGTGCATGTTTCAATTCCGATTGAAATGTTAAATCAATTCGAAGAGAAAGATTTTGAATGGTTAGTTCCTGGTTATTTAAAAGAAAAAATTATTGCGACATTAAAAAATCTACCCAAAATAATACGCAAGCAACTCATTCCTTTGTCTAATACCGCTGATAAATGTTTAGAACAAATTATGTCCATGGATTATTTTGAACTGGATTTCAAACACACGCTTAAAAAATGTTTGTTAAGAAGTAACGCAATTGATATTTCAATTGATGATATAGATTCGACCAATTTACCATCACATTTAAAAATGAAATATGTTGGTATTAAAACTAAAAATAACAAACGGTCTCCGCATTTTTCAAAATTATCTGAGTTACAAAACCAACAAAAACTAGATGGAAATGCAAAAGGTCAAGGTAATAAAGCAGCAACTTATGAACAAAATCAAGCGCAATCAAAAGGTTCGAATAGGTTAATGACAAGCTGGCCTAAATCGTTTACGCAAATAGAAAGCTTAATCAAACGCGGAAATCAACAAGTAAGGCTTTATACTGCCATCACCGATTGTCAGGATCATGTCAAACTAAAACAGTATCCTAATTTACCTTCTGCGAATCATGCACATATCAGAGGCATTACACGACTTTTAATTATCGAAAATAAAAACGTATTCAAAGAAATGAAAAACTCTTGGCCAGAAAGGCGAGAGATAGAAAAATTAAGTTTGAAGTTTGGAGGTTTTTCAACGCTTTTAGATTGGGTGGCTACCGCAACATTAATCGAATTGATTAATAAGTCAAACAACATAATAGAAACTGAAGAAGAATATTTAAAGCTAAGTCAAACAGTAAAAAGTAATTTGCGCGCGCTTCTTGCAGACAACTTAGGAAATCTATTGAGTTGCTTAAAGTTGACCCAAGCGATTTATATGAGATTGTCGAGTTTAAAAAGTGATGCGTATTCTCATTCGGTTAATGATATTTCTAAGCAATTAAAATATCTTTGGAGTAGTGATTGCTTTGTAAGAAAGTCGGGAGAGTTTTATACAGATTACTGTCGATACTTCCAAGGAATAGAGTCTAGATTAACTAGGCTGCAAGAAAATAATCCAAGAGAGCGTCAGCTAATGGATGGTTGGTGTGAGTGGCTCGAATGGTGGGAAGAATTAAAGGATTCTAATTTAGCTTATGAAAAAGAAGAGAAGTTATGGGAATTGTTTTGGTTAATGGAGGAGTATCGAATTAGTTTATTCTCACTGAATGTAAAAACTAAAGGTAAGATTTCTACCAAAAAACTTCAACAGGCATTCGAAGAGTTAGAATAGATCAGAATAGTTACTCACTCACAGCTATAAAAAACGCTATACTCAATAATATGACGAGTCATTCTGTAAATCAATATTCAACTGAATGATGAGTAAATATTGCTAGAGTTTGATATGGACATGAAATAATGAAGGTAAATTGCGATAGTCTAGTCACCGCTGTTTGGATTTACGATATTGATAATTATCAGATACTTTGGGCAAACCCTGCTGCTTTGGAGCTATGGGAAGCCTCCTCTATTGAAGATTTAAAAAAACGAGAGTTTAAGTCCACCACTTCAGATGCAGTCAATAAAGTATTAAAAGATTACCAAAAATCATTTATCGAAAATCAAGTCTTTTCAATGTTTTGGCATTTCACCCCCAATAATATAGAAAAAGAAGCCTTTTGCCATATGTCAGGTTTTGTTCTGGAAGATGGCAGAATGGCATTAAAGTGTGAAGCGATTCAATCTAGTTTACTTACTGAAAATATTTATTCAAATGCCATATTAATGTTGTCAAGCTACGATAAAAATGGTGTTTTTATTAGTGGCAACCCGCCATTTATTGAAAAAAGTAGCGGAGAAGTAAAACATTTCAAAGATAATTTTGTCGATTCTAAGCTTTCACAATTGATCTTAGAGAGTTCCTCAGAAGCTGAAGCCTACGAAAATGATGTTTTGCTCAAAACCAAAACTGGAGATAGATGGTTTCATATTCAAGTTAGTCAACAAAGTGATAGCTCCGGTAAAGGAAGCATTTTACTTCAGCAGTTTGATATCCATAAACGTAAACTTGGGGAATTGTCACTGAGTAAAGATGCAGAAACTGACCCTCTGACAGGCCTTTTAAACAGAAGAGGATTGACAAATAGACTAGCTAAGGCTATTGATCGAGATAGGAAATTTTCAATTTTTTACATTGACTTAGATGGATTTAAAATGATCAATGATTCGATGGGACATGCGGCAGGAGATTTTATTTTGCAGTCTGTTGCTTCTCGATTAACAGAAAATATACAAGGCGATGGGATAGCTTGCCGTTTTGGAGGTGATGAGTTTATTTGGGTGAGTAGCAAAAAAGAAGGCGCAAAACAGCAAAAAGTGCTCGCCAATAAACTTATTGAAATTTTAAATTCGCCATATTTAGACAAAGATAAAAATCCACTTTTAGTGTCAGCGAGTATTGGAATAGCAAACTACCCTGACGACGGCGAAGATATAGATCAATTATTCTTAAGAGCTGATGCGGCTATGTACCTAGCAAAATCTCAAGGAAAAAGACGTTGGGTTACCTATATTAAAGGCATGGAAGATAGCGTACAAAGGCAAAGTTTAGTAGCGAGACATCTTTACACAGCGATTGAAAATGAAGAGCTACAATTATTTTATCAACCGATAATTAATGTTGAAACCAAAGAAGTATGTTCATTTGAGGCACTCTTGAGGTGGCACAATCCTGTACTCGGGAATGTGCCCGCGGATGAGACGATCAGTACCGCAGAAAATATTGCATTAATTTCAGATATTGACTGCTGGGTAATTGAACGCGCGACTCATGATTTAAAGCTATTGAGAAAAGCAGTTGCAGGAAACCCCTCTGTTGCGATCAATATTTCAGGGATCCATTTTGCAGATAAATACTTACCTGCATTTCTACTCTCTTGTTTGAACAAAAATAACTTGGATGCTAAAGATGTAGCAGTCGAATTAACTGAAACTGCGATTATGGTCGATATAGACAAAGATGAAAATTCAGCAAAACGGATGGTAGAAAAAGGTATTAAATTGAGCATTGATGATTTTGGAACGGGTTACTCTTCACTCGAGTACCTGCATAAGATCCCGGCCACCACAGTAAAAATAGACCGTTCGTTTACCGCAAGAGTCGAAGAAAACGATACAACAATCTCGGGTATTAAGCACTTACTAAAATCGCTTGAATTTAATATTATTGTGGAAGGGGTAGAGACGTTAGAACAATCAAGAATCCTAAAGGATCTTGGATTGAATATACAACAGGGCTATGGACTAGGGATGCCTGAGCCACTATCTTACTATCTGAACACTCAATAGATTTATCAATCTCAACTCGCATTTCGTTTACGGAAAGAACTTACTACCAGAGCGAGCCAAATAAATTCACTTTACTTTTATATAAGCACAGAGTAAACTGCTATTCATGCAAGCAGTAGTTATTTGAGTCCTGCTTGTTATTCACCAATTGACGGAGATTTAAATATGAGTAAAGAGCTAACTGATCGTCAAAAAGAAGTTTTTGAAGTTTTACGAGATTATATTGGCGAATATGGCATCGCACCTTCTCATGTAGAGCTAGCCGATTTAATTGGCGTACGTTCTTCTAAGGCCGCAGCCGATCACCTCAAAGCATTAGAACGTAAAAATGTTATTGAAATTTATCCCGACAAACCTCGCGGAATTAGAGTGATAGAAGAAAAAAACGAATTTGAACTGCCATTAGTTGGTTCCGTGGCGGCTGGTTTACCAATAGAAGCAATAGAAAACGTCGAATCTTATATCACTATTCCTGAAGTTTTGAGGCGCAAGAAACCTACGTTTTTATTAAGAGTTCGCGGTGACAGTATGATAGACGCCGGTATCCTTGATGGTG
>JBMYPE010000203.1:0-4335 GCA_049600015.1 Kangiellaceae bacterium | reverse complement strand
AATCCATACGCAAGCATTCTCAGCATCGCGATGATGTTGCGATGGCTAAAATTAACTGATGAAGCTGACGCTGTGGAAAAAGCAGTTTCTAGAGTTATCGAAAAAAACATTTTAACTTGCGATCTCGATCCAACAAGTGAAGTGACTACTCAACAAGCGATTGATGCAGTTGTTAAGGAAATACAAAAAGATTAAAAGGTATTTACCATAGAGGACATAGAGAAAGAAAATTGACTAGATTTTTTATATTTTAACTCTGCGATCTCTGTATCCTCTGTGGTAAAAATTGTTTTGTCTTTTTAAATTACTAAAAAGACTCTTTCGAGAAAAAATATTATGAATAACAAAGATAACGTCATCATATTTGATACGACTTTACGAGACGGCGAGCAAGCTTTACAAGCGAGTTTAAGTGCCCGTGAAAAACTGCAAATAGCTTTTGCATTAGAACGTCTTGGAGTTGATATCATTGAAGCAGGGTTTCCTGTTTCTTCTCCTGGCGATTTTGCATCGGTTCAAAACATTGCTAAAGAAATAAAAAATAGTCGAATCGCAGGATTGGCAAGAGTCATTGATAAAGATATAGAAGCCGTTGCGGAAGCGCTTAAGGTTGCGGAGCAATTTCGCATCCATACCTTTGTCGCGACTTCAACTATTCATATTGAAAAAAAGTTAAAAAAAGAATTCGGACAGGTCATTGAAATGGCAACGCGCGCAATAAAAAAGGCGAGAAACTATACTGATGATGTTGAGTTTTCTTGTGAAGATGCTGGAAGAACTCCGATTGATGATTTATGTCGAATGGTAGAACAAGCGATTCGCGCTGGCGCGACAACAGTCAATATTCCTGACACCGTTGGCTATACACTGCCATCTGAGTTTGGTGGAATTATTACATCACTTTTCAATCGTGTTCCTAATATTGATAAAGCAACTATTTCTGTACATTGCCATGATGACTTAGGCCTATCAGTCGCAAATTCAATTGCCGCCGTTCAAGCAGGAGCAAGACAAATTGAATGTACGGTGAATGGAATAGGAGAACGTGCTGGAAATTGTTCATTAGAAGAAGTCGTGATGATATTAAATACTCGCGCAGATCAATTGAATTTAACCACACGCATTGATCCCAAAGAAATTCACAGAACCAGCCAATTAGTTTCCAATATTTGCAATATGCCAATACAAGCCAACAAAGCGATTGTGGGAGCGAATGCTTTTAGCCATTCTTCTGGGATACATCAAGACGGCGTACTAAAAAGCCAAAATACCTATGAAATAATGACACCAGAAACCGTCGGATTAAATACTAATAACTTGAACCTAACCTCTCGTTCCGGTCGCCATGTGATTAATCATCGCTTGCAAGATTTGGGCTATAACGAAAACGATTATGACTTAGAAAAGCTATATGAAAGATTTGTGAGGTTAGCAGACAAAAAAGGCCAAGTGTTCGATTATGATTTAGAAGCGCTCGTATTTTTTACCAACTTAGATGCAGAAGATAACTTTTATTCCTTAGAATCATTAAATGTTCAATCAGGCTCTAAAGATACATCTACATCAACAGTCGCAATGTATTGTGGAGATAAGTTGATCACCGAAGCCGCAATAGGCAATGGTCCCATTAATTCTATTTGCCGATGCATCAGTCGAATTTGTGGATATGACATTGAAATAAAAGACTTTAAAGTTGCTTCCACTTCTCAAGGTACAGATGCTCTGGGTCAAGTTAATATCATTGCCGAGTATAAAACTCAGAAGGCTACCAAACTTTTCCATGGCATGGGGCTGGCAACAGATATTATTCGTTCGTCCACTCATGCGTTAGTGAGGATCGCTAATGATATTAGATGCTCTAAGAAAGTTAATGAATTGCGAGAGAAAAACATTGTAGGTTAAGGGAGCTTTCACCCCGAGATCGGCTTGAAAAATTATTCAGAGAAACATCTGCACTCACTTATGATAGTTTTGGATTGCTAAACTCTGTTAGGTCTTTTAACATAGGTTATTGATCTTTAACTTTATCAAGCAATTTCATGAAAAATTCAGTTTTCTATTCAATCATAACTATTTCAACTCTTTTTATTGGTTATTTAATCTTCATAAAAAATGACCATCAAACGCTCAAACAAGAAGAGCTCCAACAGCTCTCCAAAAATTTTGGTAAAAAGTTTGCAGAAATGAGAGAGGCTCAGCAACAAACTCAAAAACCAAACACACAAACAAATAACATATCGACTCCTTCAATAGACATTGAAGATGACGAAAACACTCAATCAATTATCGGCATAATTTACAAAAAAGAAAAATCCACTTGGTTTATTAAAGCAAAAGACAATCAAAAACGAATCAACCAAATTAGCGACGAGTTTACTCAGTATTTTTTAACTAATTTAAAATTTGATGACGATCAGCAGCCAATATTTACCCACTTACCTGAAGGTTCCAAGACTACGAGTTCTTCGGCAATGCGTTATGCGACCTTTATGCTCGATGGCGTTGAAGTATCTGTAATAAATCTTCCGGGGCAGCAAGATATTTTTTCCAATATAAAACGCTGGATGGGGCAAGTTGGACTAGATGATTCCTCGCCTATCTCTATGAAGTTTTTAGATAACAAGAACACTATTTTTGTGAAGATGCCTAAATAAAAAGAGACTAGAAATAACACGAGAGCGACGAATGAGAAAAAAAATATTAATCACTGGAGCTAGTTCAGGTCTTGGCAAAGGCATGGCATTATTGTATGCGAAAATGGGTTGCGATTTAGCGCTTTGTGCTAGGCGTATGGAAAATTTAGAAAAGCTGAAAGTAGAATTAGAATCAATTAATTCAGACATTAAAGTCTCAATAAAGTCGCTCGATGTGAATGAGCATGATAACGTCTTTAAAGTATTCAATGAGTTTGAGCAAGAGCTTGACGGCTTAGATAGAGTAATTGTCAACGCTGGAATGGGCAAAGGCGCATCCATAGGAACCGGTTATTTTCACGCCAACAAACAAACCGCAGAAACTAATTTTATAGCCGCGATTGCTCAAGCGGAAGCCGCGATGGAAATTTTCAGAAAGCAAGATGACGGACATTTAGTAATGATATCTTCCATCAGTGCGGTCAGAGGATTTAGACGAGCCTTAACCGTTTACGCAGCAACAAAAGCTGCCGTCACCGCATTAAGCGAGGGCATTAGAATAGATGTTATGAAAACCCCCATAAAAGTAAGCTGTATTCATCCTGGATTTATTCGCAGTGAAATTAACGAAAAAGTTAAAAAAGTGCCTTTTATTGTTGATACAGAAACAGGCTGTAAAAGCATAGTCAAAGCGATTGAAAAAGAAAAGGCCAATAGCTTTGTACCAGGGTGGCCTTGGGCTTGGTTGCATTGGTTTATTCGGGTGTTTCCTAGTAGTTGGATTGCTAAGATGAGTTAGTTTCTGGGGATACCTCTCCTCAATAGCCGAAGGGTTAATCTACAGGCACCCTTACCCACCCTTCCATTAACACTCTAGCACTACGACTCATGATCGCTTTTTCAACTGACCAATCTCCATCAATTAGTTTCGCCTCAGCGCCAACTTTTAAAGTGCCTGACGGATGCCCAAATCGAACAGCATTTCTTTCACCACCGCCGGCAGCTAAATTCACCAATGTACCTGGAATAGCCGATGCTGTCGCGATTGCTACAGCCGCGGTTCCCATCATCGCATGATGCAATAGCCCCATAGATAAAGCACGTACATTAATATCAATATCAGATTCAGAAATTTGTTTTCCACTGGAGGAAACATACTCAGACGGCGGTGCAACAAAAGCAACTTTTGGAGTATGTTGGCGCGTTTTGGCTTCTTCGATATTCTGTATTAATCCCATTTTAATCGCACCATAAGCTCTAATGGTTTCAAACTTCGTAAGTGCTTCCTTATCTGAATTTATATCGCCTTGTAGTTCAGTTCCTTCATAGCCTATATCTTCTGCATTTAGAAATATGGTGGGAATACCTGCGTTGATCATGGTCGCTTTAAATGTTCCTATGCCCGGTACTTCAAGTTCATCAACCAAATTACCTGTCGGAAAAATTGCGCTGTCACCCGCGGATGGATCGATAAATTCAACCTTCACTTCTGCCGCTGGAAAAGTAACGCCATCTAATTCAAAATCACCAGTTTCTTGAACTTCACCGTTGGTGATCGGTACATTGGCGATTATGGTTTTTTTAATATTTGCTTGCCAAATTCTTACTACTGCAATTCCATTCTCAGGAATTCTTGATGAATCAACTAACCCACTTGAAATAGCAAAAGAGCCAACTGCGGCGGTTAAGTTTCCACAATTCC
>JBMYPE010000202.1:0-4340 GCA_049600015.1 Kangiellaceae bacterium | reverse complement strand
GGGATTTTTTAATTTGTCTAGATCCGCTTTTAGGCTTCCACCAAGCACTATATCAGTACCACGTCCTGCCATATTCGTCGCAATAGTCACGTTACCGGGTCTACCCGCTTGCGCAATAATGTCCGCTTCCTTCTCGTGAAATTTTGCATTTAAAACTTGATGTTTTATTTTCTTTTCTTTTAATACTTTAGATAATATTTCGGACGACTCTACCGATGCAGTCCCAACCAAAATGGGTTGACCGGCTTCGCGTCTTTCTAAAATATCTTCGATAATTGCCATGTACTTTTCTTGCTTTGTTAAGAAAATCAAGTCACCTAAATCGAGTCGTAACATCTCTTTGTTGGTTGGCATGACAACGACTTCTAAGCCGTAAATTTGATTTAATTCAAATGCTTCTGTGTCGGCTGTACCGGTCATGCCAGATAATTTGTCATACAAACGGAACAAGTTTTGGAACGTGATAGATGCAAGCGTTTGGCTTTCATTTTGAATCTTAACGCCTTCTTTGGCTTCTACTGCTTGATGCAACCCATCCGACCATCGGCGGCCCGGCATGGTCCGTCCGGTATGCTCATCAACAATGACAACTTCATTATCCGCAACAATATAATCAACATCCTTTTTAAACAAAACGTGCGCGCGCAGAGCCGCGTTAACGTGATGTAATAATGAAATAGATGCAGCACTATAAAGATTTTGACCTTCCTCTATTAAATTATTACTAGTTAAAAGCTCCTCTACTTTTTCCTGACCGCGTTCACTTAAATGAACCTGTTTTCCTTTTTCATCAATGGAGTAATCACCACTTTGCTGATCTTCTTCATCTGTTTGCACTTCAAGATGAGGAATTAATTTATCAATCGCTCGATATTGCTCAGAGCTATCTTCGATGGAACCGGAAATAATCAAAGGAGTACGCGCTTCATCAATTAAGATGGAGTCAACTTCATCAATAATCGCGTAGTTTAGTGAACGCTGAACTTTTTCTTCAATAGAAAAAGCCATATTGTCTCGCAGATAATCAAAACCAAACTCATTGTTAGTTCCAAAAGTGATATCACAAGCATAAGCCGCACGTTTAGTTTCAGTGTCTTGCCCAGATAAGATGACTCCAACACTCAAACCTAAAAATTTGTATAAAGGTCCCATCCAATCGGCGTCACGTTGTGCAAGGTAATCATTAACAGTAATGATATGCACGCCTTCACCAGTCAATGCATTTAAATAGGCAGACAAGGTAGCTACTAGTGTTTTACCTTCGCCAGTTTTCATTTCTGCTATTTTTCCATCATTTAGCACCATGCCGCCGATAAGCTGCACATCAAAATGACGCATATTTAATACACGTTTACCCGCTTCGCGAACGACTGCAAATGCCTCTTCTAAGATATCGTCGAGAGTTTCCCCTTGAGATAATCTTTCTTTGAAAGTTATTGTGGAGTTAGCCAAGTCTTCGTCAGACATTTCTTCAACTGAATTTGCTAATTCGTTAATCACAATGACGCGCTTATTCATTGTTTTTAATAATCGCTGATTTCTGCTACCAAATATTTTTGTTAAAAAATTGCCAAACATGGATAAAATCCTAATACTTTCAAATAGTTATAATTGTTCAAATGCTCAATAATGACCGAATGCAAAAAGGTCAATTTTTGTAGATTTAATGTACAAATTTAATCGCGGAATTGTACATTGTTCAGTCGATTAAGGCTAGAAATAGCCTTATCCAATATGAAATAACAAAGGGCTAGACCTTATTGTTAGAAAGTTAGCCTACTGAAACTAGCATCATAAGCTGATAAGATGGGGATTAGATTTAATAAACACAAGAACTAGATGAAATCTCCTTGGAAAAAGCAGTTCCCCGCGCGTAACAATATGAATCACGCCGGAAAAGTTGGTACACACTATTTAGATTCGGCCGCAACCACACAAGTTCCTCAAAGTGTCATTAAATCGATAAATCAATATTTAACTAATGGTTACGAAAATCCGGGAAGAGGAAGTTATTCTCAAAGTGAGCTAGCGACTCTAGCTATTCAAGATTGCCGGTCTAAAGTCGCTAGCTTTATTCAATGTGAAACAGAGCAGGTTATTTTCACAAAAGGTGCGACTGAGTCTATTAATTTAGTCGCTCATTCATTTGAATCAAGTCTTTCAAGCGAAGACAGCATTCTGGTTACAACGCAAGAACACCATGCTAATTTACTTCCGTGGCAACGTCTATGTGAATTAACTGGTGCTCAACTAAACCTATTGTCTATTACGCCATCTGGTGAGCTAGATATTAGTAATTTAGCACAGCATTTAAATGCTAACTGCAAACTATTTGCTTTTACCCATTGCTCCAATGTCATTGGTTTTACCAACTCAGTCAAAGAGCTTTGCGAGTTGGCGAAAACTGAAGGTGTACCCACATTAATTGATGGCGCACAAGCTGTATCACACACTTCAATCGACATGAAAGAATATGATTGTGATTTTTATGCTTTTTCTGGACATAAACTTTATGCATCTGGCGGTTCAGGTGTGCTTTACGCAAAAGAGCCTAAAAAATTAGAGCCACTATTATTAGGCGGAGGTATTGTTAAACAAGTAAAATCGGATGAATATATTTTACTGGAGGATCATCAAAAACTTGAAGCTGGCAGTAGCAATATGGTCGCGTTAACGGGACTAAGTAGTGCAATCGACTTCATTCAGTCAATTGGAATTTCTAATATTGCAAATTACGAAAAAGAGCTAACATTTGAATTATTTAAAGCAATTAACAATTTAAAGAATTTCAATATTATTTCTCATCCCAATAGCGCTAATATTGTTAGTTTTTTTCACTCTAATATTGACTGTCTCGATATTGCGAGCGTTTTAGCTGAACTTGGTATTTCAATCCGCGCTGGGCATCACTGCGCACAACCTTGTGTTAATGCACTTGGCGTTAAACACTGCTTAAGAGCATCTATAGGTTTGTACAACGATATGGATGACATTGATGCATTAATTAAAGGATTAAAACACGCAGAGCTGGTTTTACAGTAAATCAATTCTGTAATCTTTTACGAAGGCAAATTAATTCAATTTGCTTATTTATTCGAGGAAAATAAAAATGACAATACTCTCACTTTGGTTACCTATTCTTGTATCTGCCATCGGCGTTTTTATCGTTAGCTCCATTATTCATATGGTATTAGGCTACCACAGAAATAATTTTCAAAAACTACCTAACGAAGAGGAGTTTCTGGTTGAAGTAGGTAAACTTGAAATAGAGCCAGGCGAATATATGTACCCTTTTTGTTCAGGCCCTAAAGATATGCAGTCGGAAGGTTATATGGATAAATTAAATAAAGGCCCTGTCGGCATGATGACAGCAATGCCAAAAGGACCTTTCCCGATGGGCAAAAACTTATTGAATTGGTTTATTTACTCACTCATTGTTGGCGCATTTTCAGCCTATATCGCTTTACAGTCACTGAGTGCTGACTCAAGTTTTAATACTGTCATGCATACCGTTACGATAGCGGCTTTTGCGGGCTATGCACTAGCACTAATTCAAAATTCAGTTTGGTATAATAGAGCTTGGCGTGTAACTGCAAAGTTTATGTTTGATGGGTTGGTGTATTCGCTTACCACCGGGGCTGTCTTTTCTTGGCTTTGGTAAAACTTTATGCCGGTCACTTCGCCTAATTTATTTGAGTAAGACAAATTGAGTGGTTGATTTGATATTAAACATTTTCAACTCTTTCTCAGCCGATTTTTCAGACTAACCACTGAGAAAGAGTCTTCAGCATTTCACTAATGTTAATTGGTTTTGCGATGTGATCATTCATTCCAGACTTGAGCGCTTCCTCAATATCTTCCGGCATTGCATTAGCAGTCATCGCCAGAACGGGCAACTCTTTATAAGCAGGGTTTTGTCTAATTAGCTTAGTTGCGGTATACCCATCCATTACAGGCATCTGACAATCCATTAGTACACAGTCAAACTTTGAATCTTTGAGCTTATCAATAGCGATTTTGCCATTTTCGGCTACCTCAATCTGCAAATGAAACCTCTTAAGAATAGCAACCGCCACTTCTTGATTAACAGGATTATCCTCCACCAAAAGAATTTTCTTTCCTCTGACTAGCAGCTCTGCTTTTCCGTTTTCTTTTGTCTTAGTCCTTGGTTCTGAATTTAAGCTCGCGCGCTGATCATTTGAGTATATTTTCAGAGGGAGGTTGAAGTAAAATGTAGAACCGATCTCAACCTCGCTCTCTACCCAAATTTGCCCCCCCATCATTTCTACTAATTGTTTACAAATACTCAAACCTAAACCAGTACCTCCGTACTTGCGTGT
>JBMYPE010000201.1:0-4356 GCA_049600015.1 Kangiellaceae bacterium | reverse complement strand
CTGTTTGCATTAAGCCATCTACTTCAAGCTGTAATATTTCGAGTAAGTTTTGATAAAGCTTTTTTTCTAATGCCAGCGCATCTGATTGACTTGAAAGAACTTTTTCTTCTAGCTCCTTAAGTTCAGGCGTGATAAACCTCTCTGCATTTTTAAGTGTTTGTCGCCTTGTGTAATGGACAGGCGCAAGATGGGATTGTGATTTTGATATTTCAATATAAAACCCGTGCACTCGATTATATCCGACTTTCAAATGAGTGATTCCTGTCGAATCTTTTTCTCTTGCCTCCATATTTTCCAGAAGATCTTCCGCATTTTCAGATAAAGCGCGTAGTTGATCTAACTCTTGATTGAAGCCGTTCTTAATGACATTACCATCTCTCAAGACTACGGGTGGGTTTTCATATACAGCCTTAATTAACAGCTCTTTTGATTCGGTGTGTAAATTAAGTGTATCTCCGATCAAGCTTAGTTCAGTTTGATTGGAAGATTGTAATCTTGCCTTTATATTAGGTAATGCTTGTAAACTTTCTCTTAAAGCCGATAAGTCTCTGGGTCTTGCGGATGAGATTGAGACGCGTGTTAACAAGCGATGCATATCTTTAATGTGTCTCATGTCATCACCTAACTTATCAATTTCTTGGTATTTGATTAAACCCTCCACTGTGGTTAGGCGTTTAATAATCATCTCTTTATCTGTGAGAGGAGAGTGCAACCAATATTTTAATAACCTTGTTCCCATAGACGTGTTGGTTTGATTAAGAACATTGAATAGAGTTTTATCGCTTTGCCCAAAGATATTTTCTGTGATTTCTAAGTGTTTACGAGTGAATGTGTTAAGTTGCAATAGGCCAGAGTGATCTGCACGACTAATTGATTTTATAAAAGTTAACGCGGATTGTTGTGTGTGCTTAACATAGTTAAGTAAACAACCAGCGGCACAGATCCCAGCCGTTAATTCATCACAGCCGAATCCTTCTAAGTTGCTCACATTAAAATGTTGGATTAATTTTTGATAATTTTGAGAATAATCGAATTGCCAGTCTTCTTCAGTTTTTAGTAAGAATGAACTGTCAACAAAAGCCTTTTTTAGTTTAGCAGGGAGCAATAACTCTGAAGGTCGAAGCCGGGTAATTTCATTGGTCATTGTTTCGAAATTATCAAATTCAGTACAGCTAAAACGAGATGTAGAAACATCCATCCAAGCTAGCCCATAAACTTCCTTTTTGGACTTAGTTAATTTTAATCGATAAGATGCTACGATAATATTATCCGTTTTTTCATCGAGTAGAGACTCTTCAGTTAAAGTACCCGGCGTAATTATACGAACTACTTTTCTTTCCACTGGGCCTTTGCTAGTCGCTGGGTCGCCCACTTGCTCACAAATCGCAATCGATTTACCCATTTTAACTAGTTTGGCTAAATAGTTATCAACTGCATGATAAGGCACTCCCGCCATTGGAATAGGATCGCCATTCGACTTTCCTCTTTGAGTCAGGGTAATTCCTAACCATTGCGATGCTTTTATTGCGTCCTCAAAAAATAGTTCATAAAAATCCCCCATTCGATAGAACAATAAAATATTGGGATGTTGTGCCTTAATGGATAAAAATTGCTGCATCATTGGCGTATGCTGATTAGCTTTATTGGATGCTTTTTTACTAGTTGGTGAGTCAGATTTTGGCGATTGATCTAGTAATGAATGTTGAGAGGTTTCTTTCACTTTTTAGCTTGTTTTTGTTATCTTGGAAAGCAGTTTAACCGATTGTTAACTCAAACAAAATATAAAGGGTTGAGAAATCAATTTTTCTTTTCCCACCGTTTCATGAAAGAAACCAATCAATTCTAACTAGGCGAGATTCAATGAATAACTTACTCAACAAGCTATCAACGCAGCTGATCGATAAGAAGCTAAAATTAATCACGGTTGAGTCTTGTACAGGCGGATGGATAAGCAAGCTAATCACTGATAGAGCGGGTAGTTCAGATTGGTTTGAGTGTGGGATAATAACTTATAGCAATGAAGCAAAACAAAAGCTAGTTAATGTAGATTCGAACTTACTTGAGAAATACGGAGCTGTTTCAAGGCAAGTAGCACACGCAATGGCGCAAGGTGCGAGTCAACTATTTTCCGATTGCATAAGCCTTAGCGTCACTGGCATTGCAGGTCCCAGCGGTGGAAGCGAAGCAAAACCTGTTGGGTTAGTTTATTTGTCAGTTGCTTTCAAAAATAACAGTAAAACAATAAAATGCGATTTCTCCGGAAGTCGAGACAAGATTAGAAGCTCAGCGATAAATCAAGGACTTAACCTAGTCAGTGAATTTCTTGATCAGCCAACGAATACCTAAAATCAACAGAACCGCGAATAAAATTCCAATTAAGTCAGCTAACATATCAAGGTAACTAAAAGCTCTGCTCGGTATAAATGACTGAATGAGTTCAACTAAAACACCCAGCGACATGGCTATTAATATGGTCCAGCGTATTTTTATATGCGGAAACGCCAGCATAAAAGAGAAAGCAAATGAGCCAAATCCAATAAAATGAAAAACTTTATCCATATGCCGATAGTGGCTATGAAAATGCACGCTTGGCATTAAAGTCACGTAAAGTAGAATGATGCAAATTATGACTAGAAGAATTTTCCAAACGTTGGATACTTGGCTGCCGAACACAGCATTTAATAGGTTGTTCAAATTCACGTAACTTAGCGATTAATAAAAATATAGTCTATTGTAGCAAGAGGCTTATCAATCGTAATAGTTATTTGTAACCAAGTTTTAGCAACCTTTAAATTCAGAAGTCTGTATATAAGAAATAAAGGATATATTCACATATTTTCGGTAGTATGAACATTGTTTGAATGTCCATTTCTGCTATTATAGCCGCCACATCGGCGCCACACTAAAAAGCGTATAAATTCCATGAGAAAAATTAATCATCTAAGTCAATTAGAGTCCGAAAGTATTGAGATATTCAGAGAGGTCGCTGCGGAATTTGATAACCCAGTTATGCTTTATTCTATCGGCAAAGATTCGTCAGTTTTGCTCCATTTAGCGCGAAAAGCTTTTTATCCTGGAAAAATTCCTTTTCCTTTATTGCACGTGGATACCAACTGGAAGTTTAAAGAAATGATCGCTTTCAGAGATAAAATGGCAAAAGACCATGGATTTGAATTGCTAGTGCACAAAAACCCTGAAGGATTGGACATGGGAATTAGTCCTTTTGTGCATGGAAGTGCTAAACACACTGACATAATGAAAACTCAAGGATTAAAACAAGCTCTGGATCACTACAAGTTTGATGCAGCATTTGGTGGAGCGAGAAGAGATGAAGAGAAATCTCGTGCAAAGGAGCGAGTCTATTCTTTTAGAGATGCGGGTCATCGTTGGGATCCAAAAAATCAGCGCCCAGAACTTTGGAGTATTTATAATGGAAAAGTTGACAAAGGAGAAAGCATTCGGGTTTTTCCTTTGTCTAACTGGACTGAATTAGATATCTGGCAATATATTTATCAAGAGAACATAGAAATTCCATCTCTATATTTATCGGAAAAAAGACCTGTTGTAGAGAGAGACGGCGTGTTAGTCATGGTGGATGATGATCGCATGCCGTTAGAAGAAGGTGAAAAGCCAGAAATGAAATCTGTTAGGTTTAGAACGCTCGGATGTTACCCATTAACAGGCGCAGTTGAATCAGAAGCGTCAACATTGCCTGAAGTTATTCAAGAAATGCTATTAACAAAAACATCTGAAAGACAAGGGCGAATGATCGATAGCGACTCGACAGGCTCTATGGAAAAGAAAAAGATGGAAGGTTATTTTTAAGATAGAGTAGTTTAAAATATATCATAATTTCAAAGACCTACAACAACATCTTTAAGTAATTAATAAGTATCAAACACCTTAGGAGAAATGGTTATGTCGCAAGACGACCTAAACGAAAATCTAACCTGGCATCAACATCAAGTGACAAAGCAAGCGCGAGCAGAACAAAAATCCCAAAAACCCTGCGTGCTTTGGTTTACTGGATTAAGCGGTTCGGGTAAATCAACCATCGCTAACCTTCTAGAAAAGAAACTTCACTCTTTGGCAAAACAAAGCTATTTACTAGATGGTGACAATATTCGTCATGGGTTATGCGGCGATTTAGGTTTTTCCGACAAAGATCGAGTGGAAAACATAAGACGGGTGAGTGAATTAGGAAAATTGTTTGTAGATGCAGGACTAATTGTTCTCACCGCGTTTATTTCGCCCTTTAGAACCGACAGAGATTTTGCTAGAAGTTTATTAGAAGATAAAGAGTTCGTAGAAGTATTTGTAGACGCACCGCTCTCTGTGTGTGAAGAGCGAGACCCA
>JBMYPE010000200.1:0-4373 GCA_049600015.1 Kangiellaceae bacterium | reverse complement strand
TCTTCTCTACCAAAGTGACCATAAGCAGCGGTTCGTTTGTATATTGGTTTTATTAGGTTTAACATTTTTATTAAGCCATAAGGTGTTAAATCAAAATGTGTTTTGATTAATTCTATGAGCTTATTCTCTGATATTTTTGCAGTACCAAATGTATTGACGCTGATGCTTGTTGGCTCAGCTACACCGATGGCATATGAAATTTGTATCTCACAGCGATCTGCTAACCCTGCAGCAACGATATTTTTTGCAACATATCTTCCCGCGTAAGCTGCGGAGCGATCAACTTTTGATGGATCTTTTCCTGAGAATGCACCGCCGCCATGATGAGCTGCACCACCATAAGTGTCTACAATGATTTTACGTCCTGTTAAACCACAGTCACCAACGGGACCCCCTATAACAAAATTACCAGTTGGGTTTATATGAAACTTAGTATCCGCATGAATCAATTCTTTCGGTAATACTGGGTTAATAATCAGTTCTCTAACAGCCTCTTGTAAATCTTTTTGGCTTACATCAGGGTGATGCTGAGTAGATAAAACAACGGCATCAATTGCGACAGGTTTGCCTTGGTCGTATCGAATGGTTACTTGGCTTTTAGCATCAGGTCTTAACCAAGTTAGTTGATTGCTTTTTCTAGCTTCGGCTTGTTTTTGAACTAATTGATGTGACCAGGTAATTGCGGCTGGCATTAACACCTTAGTTTCATTGGTGGCGTATCCAAACATTAAACCTTGATCGCCTGCGCCTTGCTCTTCTTTCGCCTTCTTATCGACCCCTTGATTGATGTCAGGCGATTGTTTTCCAATGGCATTTAATACGGCACATGTTTTTCCATCAAATCCCATGTCCGAGCTGGTATAACCGATTTCACAAATCGTCGAACGCACTATGTCTTCTAGATCTACCCAAGCGGATGTTGTTACTTCACCTGCAATAATTGCCATGCCTGTTTTGACCATTGTTTCAACTGCGACTCTGGCGTGCTGGTCTTTCTCAAGAATTGCATCTAAAACAGCATCAGATATTTGATCAGCTATTTTGTCTGGGTGTCCTTCAGATACGGATTCTGAAGTAAATGTAGAATATTCTGCCATTGTTATTTCCTTGATGGTTGGATTAATTCAATTGCCATTAAAACTTAACATAACCAAAGTTATACAGAGAGAGTGTGTTTGAATTAGTCAAAGTATAGGAGAAAATTAATATAGGTTAATATTTTATAATATTCGAATTTGAGCTTTTATTAAATTGTTTGCTAAATTTAGGTAGTAAATCGATGTTACTTGCGCGGAATTGTAACGCTATTGTTTTAGTATTAATAGTTAGTAAGTGATAAAAATTTGAGCGGATTTAGATTATGAGATAAACCACCTAATTTAAATAGGTGGTTTTGATTGCAAATAGTTATAAATGGGAGTTGATAATTATCTTGCTGCTCTAGAATTCATTGACGCGTTTCTATTAGCGTCATTTGTTTGAGCAGGATCTCTCATACCTGAAGTATGGCATTGGCCTGTTGTATGTCCTCTGTTAACAGCGCCTGATAGCTTTCCAGACCATTTTTCAGTCGTGCCGTCTTCTGGGTCACTAAGTAAAAAATCAGAAGCAATGTGACAATAATCCCATCTCCACCACTTATCTGTGAATGAAGTCGTATAATAATCCACCTCTGAACGAGCCCAATTAGGAATAGTTGAAAGCCAGTTTGATGCACCACTATAAGTGAGATCAGTAGCATATCCACATTGAATGCCAAATATTGCACCAATCGCTGCAATATTTCCCGCTAAAGAGGTGCCTTGATAAGGAGTACCTACAGATTGAATGAGGCGACCGCCAGTTGCATTATCTAAACCACTCCAGTATCGAGAGTATAAATGCAAGGCAGCAGCACCACCTTGGCTATGGGCGACAATTCCGTAAGACGAATAAGGAGCGCCAAAATCTAAAATCAGCTGCGCAAATTCCTCATGTGTTCTATTGGCGTCGTAATCTTCAAAAACGGCTGCATCAGTAAAATGATTTGAGTTCCAAACTGAACCTGAGCAATAGCCGTGTACTAAAAGCAATTTACTTCCAGAGGCTTTATTTAGAGTGCGGTTTTGTTGAGGTGCAGTTCCCATCAACATTTCTTGCGTAATCTCGGTATCAGTATCTTTGAAAACTTGGCTTAAGCTATCTTTATTTAAATCAGAGACTTGCAAATGAGTGTCGAAGGGGAGCTCTGAAAGAATTCTGCTGGTTAAATTTAAACTGAGCTTGTCCATCTTAGCAATAGGGACATTGCTATTCACCGTTTGTAAACGCAAAGATTTAAGAGCGAATGGTGCTTTTAATTGCAATCTCTTTAACCATCTTGTGTCAAACGAAAGTTCCAAATGAGTATCGGCTGATTTGCCTGAAGGCGACACGACCCCTCCAATCCAAGCCGCAGATTGTCTTTCATTTTTTGAGTTTGTGCCCCAAACTTCTGCTGACAAAAAGATGTTTTCCCGATCTCCTAGACTTTTCACTGGCACTGATATGACCGTACGGTCGTTAGAATATTTGAGCTCAGCTGACTTTGGATTAAATTTATAGTTGGCTTTTTCAACGGGATAGATATCGGTGACTGTTCGTGAATATCGAACACCATCGGGGCGCACGCCTTCAACCTGGACTTGGCTAGTATAGATGCCCGTTTCATGAGTCGGAATTTTAGCGGAATAAAGACCGTCTCCCGCTATTTTATCGCCGTTTATGCCACTGTCATTAAGAGCGACTAGGCGTTTTTGCTTAGATGGCGTGGTAATTGTGACATAGGCTTTTGAAATACTTGATTGCATTGCCAGGTTGGAATTCATCATGCGTGCTTCTAATGTTTTATTAGAATCATTGACCATGTATGCAATGATGTTCAAATTACTATTCTGAGTAGTTAAGTTGCTATCTAAATGAGAATATAGCTTGTAAATAGGGTCGCCTTTGAACATCAAGAAACCATTGTCGCTTAGAGCTTGTTTTGGGTTTGTATGAGTTAAGTTAACTTGCCATTCCCCTACGCTCGGAGATTTAACTTCCAGTTGTTTGCCATTGAAACTCTGATTTCCTATGGTTAAAGATTGTGTGGAGAGTTTTTGATTAGACTCGTCTAGTAGGAGTTGACCAGTAGCATTTGTTATTTGCATTTGCCATTCAGCAGCGGAAGGACTTAAAAATACAATGGGATTGCTTTTATCATTATCCATCAAGATTGTTTTATTAGTAACCAGATTTTTCGCACTAATTGGTAACAAAGTAGAATGACTAAAGCTTCCTTTTTGACTAGGTTGAGCCATTTGTTGAGAAGCAATATCTTGCGGCGGAACGGCAATATGTTTTGGCGTTGCGGCATTTGCGATTAAAGAATTGCCGCACAGATATAGCAGGGTAGTGCTCACAAATACTAATTTTGAAGTTTTTGTTTTCATAGATTATTTTCCTTACCTGTTAGTTTGATTTTATTTTAAGTAAAAAAATAGCTATAAATTTTTACGATTAGTTGACTTTTTTAAACTCAGAATACGAGGTCCAATTTACTCCTCTAGAATTCAGTCGTTTGTCAGTATTCAAGTGAACTTTCGATAATTTACGCGAAACCAAAATACCCATTCGAGCGAGTTGGGTCAAAAATACATCCGAGGACAGAGGATAGACCTCGGATGTTTTGGTAAGTTAAGTGAGAACCTTCAGAGAAATGCTTTTCGAATTCAAATGCAATCTAGTTGAGCTAACTGCCTATATTTATTGGTATGCCGATTGAAAATGTTTTCAATTATTTAACTTTATTAGCGGTTTGAGCTGCCCCATAAGTCAAATAAAAATTAAGTTTGATCGATTTCAGAGTGTGTTCAATATGTGTGCAATGCATCATTTGAGTTTGAGATAAATGGTTTGGATTTTGAGTTGCTAGATATACTAATCAATTTAAGTTTTATTAGTTAGTCATGACTTTTACATAGACTCGTCTATTTTTTGCTCTTCCCCAAGCCTTTCTGTTAGTTGCGATAGGGCGTCGTTCCCCATAGGCAGTTTGTTTAAACTTTTCCTTTGGTGCACCATGAGCGCTGAGCAATTTTTGTACACTTGCGATGCGCCGCTGCGCTAATTTAGTGTTGTAACTTTTGGATCCTTTAGCGTCCGTGTGTCCGTTTATAAAGACTACATCAATATGTTCGCTATATTTTATATAGGCAGCCAAAGATTTTAGTTTGGCAACATTTGCCGGCCTTACCTTATGTTGATCAAAATCGAAATGGAGAGTTAATTGGGTGAGTTCATCTAATTTGTGTGGAACTAATGATGTTAAGCAGTCCAAGAAGCGCTCATAAGGTTTTTTACAACTACTGGGC
>JBMYPE010000199.1:0-4394 GCA_049600015.1 Kangiellaceae bacterium | reverse complement strand
AAAATAGATTCTGTTCGTCCGCCTGTTTGTAAACCAAACAGAGTGCCACGGTCATAAACTAAATTAAATTCCACATAACGACCTCGTCTGATTTTTTGGAATGCTTGTTCACGAGCACTATAAGGCGTGTCTTTTCTTTTCTCAAAAATTGGTACTATTCCTTTTGTGTAATGATTACCAACGCTCTTAGTAAATTCGAAACAAGTTTCAAAATCAGGCGTATTCAAATCATCAAAAAATAATCCACCGATTCCACGCGCTTCATTTCTATGTTTTATATAAAAATAATCATCACACCACTTTTTATATTTTGGGTAAGCATCTTTTCCTAATGGCTCGCATGCCTTTTTAGAGACTTGATGCCAATGTTCACAGTCTTCTTGAAACCCGTAGTAAGGTGTTAAATCAAAACCTCCTCCAAACCACCAAACGGGATCGGCGTTTTCCTTTTCTGCGATAAAAAAACGGACATTCATATGCGATGTTGGCACGTAAGGATTTTTTGGATGAATCACTAATGAAACTCCCATCGCTTGAAAACTTCTACCGGCAAGTTCTGGTCTATGTGCTGTTGCAGACGCCGGCATAGAATCCCCAAAAACGTGAGAAAAATTCACGCCACCTTTTTCTATAACCGCGCCATCGGCCAGTACACGAGTTCTACCGCCACCACCTTGTTCTCTTTGCCATTCGTCAGTGATAAATTGGCCAGTTCCATCAACTTCTTCTAGCGATTTACATATATCATCTTGTAGATGAAGCAGAAATGATTTTATTTTTTCAATTTGAGGCATGATCAGACTTAACTATTTTGGAGGCAACAGGGTCGGAGTCATTTTTTATTTCCTAAAATAAAAAATGACTCCGACCCCTCTGTTAATTGGCGTAAATGTAAATAAACTTATTTAGGTTTTTGATCGCTTAATAGACAGAAAGCTTTGAGAACACTTTGACGTGAGATCATTCCAACCACCACATCTTTATCTACAACGGGATACATACGAACACCGTCCTTTAAAAACCGTTCTGCAACATCAGTAATGTTATCAGTCGGATGGACGGTATTCACTTCTTTGGTCATTCGATCTTCAACTAAGTCCCCATAGTCTTGATTATAAACTGCACTTAAAACAGTATGCAGGCAATCTTTTTCTGAAAGAAAGCCGATCAATCGATTATGGTCATCTAATACTGGCGCGCCACTTAGTCTATATTCTTGAAACGTGTGAGCGGCTTCAACAATGTCTTGACCCGGCTTTAAGGTAATCATTGCGGACGCCATATAATCATTTACAATTAAAGAATCTAACATTTAATCTCCTCAGTTTATTGTTCTAGTTATTTACTGCCCTTTTCAAGAATTTATGCAAAGAGTGCAACAGAGCTATAAATTTACTTTCACTACATCGGCAAGCTGATGCGCTAATCGTTCAACTTGTGTACCATCTTCACCTTCAATCATTACTCTAATCAGTGGCTCGGTGCCTGATGCTCTTAGTAAGACTCTGCCGGTATCAGCTAGTTCGCTTTCAACCTCTTTAACTGCACTAGCTACTTTAGCGTTTTTCATTGGATCTTGGCGCTTTGAGACTTTGACATTCACCATGGTCTGAGGGAACTTTACCATTCCATTTTTTAACTCAGCAAGTGATTTTTTCTCGTTTGCCATCACCATCAACACTTGTAGTGCGGCAATGATGCCATCGCCAGTGGTGTTTTTATCTAAGCAAATCAAATGACCAGAAGACTCGCCACCATAATTCCAATGATTCTTTTTGAGCAATTCCATGACGTAGCGGTCACCAACATTGGCACGTAAAAATTCAATTCCATCAGATTTAAGTGCTTTCTCTAATCCCAAGTTAGACATCAAGGTTCCAACAACACCCGAGTTATTCAACCGACCATCCTTTTGGGCACCTTTTGCAATGATATAAAGTAGTTCATCGCCATCAACCACCGCTCCATTATGGTCGACCATAATTAGCCTATCAGCATCACCATCCAGAGCAATTCCTATATCTGCGCCATTGCCCACGACCAATTTGGCCAAGGCATCGGTATCGGTTGCCCCACAGGATTCATTAATATTTAAGCCATCTGGCTCATTAAATACCGCTTGCACATTTGCACCTAACTCTCTAAATACTTTGGGTGCAACTGAATAAGCCGCGCCATTTGCACAGTCCACAATAATTCTAAGCCCATCTAAAGTATGCGTTGCCGGAATACTTGCTTTACAAAACTCAATATAACGACCTGCCGCAGTAGATACACGCCTTGCTTTACCGAGTTTATCGGATGATACGGTAGTCATTTCTTTATCTAGATAACTTTCTATCTCATTTTCTATTGCATCATCAAGTTTGGTGCCTTGTGCAGAGAAAAACTTGATACCATTGTCATAATAAGAATTATGAGAGGCTGAAATAACGATCCCTGCTGCCGCACGAAAAGTTCTAGTTAAATAGGCGATTCCAGGAGTGGGCATAGGGCCTAACAACTGAACATTCATTCCAGCCGCCGCAATTCCTGCTTCTAATGCAGACTCAAACATATAGCCAGAAATACGAGTGTCTTTGCCTATCACAATCCGGTCACGAGTTGCCGAGCCTAATACTTTGCCAGCTGCCCAGCCAAGTTTCATTACAAATTCTGGGGTAATAGGGTATTCCCCAACTTTTCCTCTTATACCGTCAGTACCAAAATACTTTTTTGCCATTTAATGTTCCTTTCACTTTTTTGATTATTCTAACGCTTGCAGAGCTAAATAAACCTGACGTACATCATGAGTTTCTGCAACATCATGTACTCTAACAATTTTAGCGCCTTTTTGCATCGCTAATAATGCCACTGCAAGGCTAGAACTGAGTCTTTGATCAACATTTTTGCCGGTTATTTGACCGAGCATTGATTTTCTTGATAAACCCGCTAATACAGGAAAACCTAAATCAACAACCTTATCTAAACAATGTAACAACTGTAGGTTATGTTCTAAGGTTTTGCCAAAACCAAAACCAGGATCAAGAGATATTAGATCTTTTGATATACCTGCCTTTTCGCAGGATACTACTCGATGCATTAAAAACTCACTAATATCACTCACAACATCTTGGTAGCTCGGTGCTTGTTGCATACTGCGTGGTGCACCTTGCATGTGCATTAAACATACAGGAACTTGTAATTTGGCTGCCATATCCAATGCGCCTTCTTCCTGAAGTGCTCTAACATCATTAATCATACCCGCGCCAGATTTAACTGCGACTTGCATGACTTTGGCTTTACTGGTGTCAATTGAAATAGGTTTATTAAACTGAGCTAGTGCTTCTATCACAGGGATTACTCTATCAATTTCTTCTTGGGCACTCACTTCTTGCGCACCTGGACGGGTGGATTCCCCGCCAATATCAAAAATATCAATGCCAGATTCAAGCATTAATTCTGCTCGCTCAATCGCACCTTGAAGTGAGTTATATTGACTTCCATCAGAAAAGGAATCGGGGGTTATGTTTAAAATACCCATAATCGCAGGTGCTTGTGATGGGTTAGGGTAGATAAATTGCAAGTGACTAGTTTCTCTCTGAAGAATATAAAAGGTATAATTAGCTTTTTAACGCTAGTGGTACACTAGTGTGATTTAACAACTACTAAGCTTAACTATTAGTGAGCTTTTTTGCAAAACTACCAATTAGGTCTGTCGATGTCTCAAACTTCATCAAAAACCACTCATTTTGGCTTTAAAGATGTGCCATTGCAAAAAAAACAAGGGTTAGTCGCCGAGGTTTTTGATTCCGTTGCAGTGAAATACGACCTAATGAATGATTTAATGTCCGCCGGTGTTCATCGGTTATGGAAACGCTATACCATTGAGAAAAGCGGGGTACGGCAAGGCTCGAAGGTTCTAGATTTAGCCGGTGGAACTGGTGATTTAGCCGCACTCTTCTCCCCCATCGTTGGCGACAATGGACAAGTTGTTTTAGCTGATATTAACGACTCTATGTTAAAAGTCGGTAGGGATAGGTTGATTGATAAAGGGCTAATCAACAATATTTCCTTTGCTCAAGTTAATGCAGAAACACTGCCATTTAAAGAAAATCATTTTGATTGTATTACCATTGCTTTTGGGCTGAGAAATGTCACCAATAAACAAAAAGCACTGGAGTCCATGTTTCGCGTGTTAAAACCTGGAGGGAAATTGCTAGTACTGGAGTTTTCCAAACCAACTAATGAAATGTTTAGTAAGGTTTATGATAGTTATTCATTTAATTTATTACCCAAAATAGGCAAGTTGATTACTGGTGATGAAGACAGTTATCGTTATTTAGCTGAATCCATTCGTATGCATCCAGAGCAAGAAGAATTAAAGTCCATGTTCGAATTAGCAAAGTTTGAAG
>JBMYPE010000198.1:0-4434 GCA_049600015.1 Kangiellaceae bacterium | reverse complement strand
CTCTGTGGTAAACAGTCTTTATTTTTAGTTTTTAGTTTTAGAAAAATAAATCTCAATCAACGGAGAATAATATGAGTCAATTTTTGGATCGCTTGCAGTTTTTTAAAAAGAAAACTGGCGAATTCTCAGACGGTCATGGTGAAACCACTAATGAAAGTCGGGAATGGGAAAACAGTTATCGCCAGCGCTGGCAACATGACAAGGTGGTGCGTTCCACCCATGGTGTGAACTGTACGGGTTCCTGCTCATGGAAAATATACGTTAAGAATGGTTTAGTCACTTGGGAAACTCAACAAACTGATTACCCAAGAACTCGTCCCGACTTACCTAATCACGAGCCTCGAGGTTGTCCTCGTGGTGCAAGTTATTCTTGGTATCTCTATAGCGCCAACCGACTCAAATATCCAAAGATTAGAAAGCCACTCATGAAGCTATGGCGCGAAGCCAGAAAAACCATGGAGCCAGTTGAAGCATGGGCTTCTATTGTTGAGGATGCTGAAAAAACTAAATCTTATAAATCAAAACGAGGGCTTGGTGGATTTGTTCGTTCGAGTTGGGATGAAGCTAATGAAATGATTGCCGCCGCCAATGTTTATACAGCTAAGGAGTACGGTCCGGATAGAATTATTGGCTTCTCGCCCATCCCTGCTATGTCTATGGTTTCTTACGCTGCTGGTTCACGCTATTTATCATTGATTGGTGGGGTCTGCATGAGTTTTTATGACTGGTACTGTGATTTACCGCCAGCGTCTCCCATGATCTGGGGCGAACAGACGGACGTCCCCGAATCAGCCGATTGGTATAACTCTAATTACATTATTGCTTGGGGTTCAAACGTTCCTCAAACTCGAACGCCGGATGCTCACTTTTTAACGGAAGTAAGATATAAAGGCGCTAAAACAGTATCTATCACGCCGGATTACGCTGAAGTTTCAAAGCTAACCGATGAATGGCTAAACCCTAAACAAGGAACTGATGCTGCACTCGGCATGGCATTTGGCCATGTTATTTTGCGAGAGTTCCATTTAGATAATCCGAGCGAATACTTTACTAATTATGTTCGTCAATATACCGACTTCCCAATGCTTGTTGTTATGGAAGAGCATGAAGAAGGATCTCTCAAATCAACTCGATTCTTAAGAGCCTCTGACTTAGTTGGTGATTTAGGTCAAGAAAATAATCCAGAATGGAAAACAATCGCAATTGATGAAACATCAAGTTCAATGGTTTCGCCACAAGGTTCAATTGGCTATCGTTGGGGTGAGAAAGGTAAATGGAATATTGAAGAACGTGAAGGTAAAGACGGAAGCGAAACCAAACTACAATTATCATTGATTGGTGAAGATGTTTCCTCGGTTGCTTTCCCTCACTTTGCATCTGATAAATCTAATTCTCATTGGAACGCTTGTGATTTAAGTGAAGATATTTTATTGAGAAATGTTCCCACTAAAACCATTAAAGGTGCGGATGGCAAAACATTTATTGTCGCGACTGTTTACGACTTAATGATGGCCAACTATGGTTTAGATCGAGGTCTTGGCGGTGAGCATGTTGCATCTAGTTTTGATCAAGATATTCCTGGAACTCCGGCTTGGCAAGAAAAGATTACTGGTGTATCGCCGGATAAAGTGATTCGTATCGCAAGAGAGTTCGCTGATACGGCTGATAAAACAAAAGGTAAATCCATGATCATTGTCGGCGCGGCAATGAACCATTGGTACCACATGGATATGAACTACCGCGGCTTAATTAATATGCTAATGATGTGTGGTTGTATTGGTCAGTCTGGCGGTGGTTGGGCTCATTATGTTGGGCAAGAAAAACTGCGCCCGCAAACTGGCTGGTTACCACTGGCATTTGGGTTGGACTGGTCTCGCCCACCGCGTCAAATGAATAGTACCTCTTTCTTTTACAACCATTCATCTCAGTGGCGGCATGAAAAAGTGAGTATCCATGAAGTACTTTCTCCTTTGGCGAAAAAAGAAGACTTCTCAGAACACATGCTTGATTACAACATCAAAGCAGAAAGAATGGGCTGGCTGCCTTCTGCGCCACAGTTAAACAAAAACCCATTGCAAATCACTAGAGATGCCGAAGCGTTAGGTATGTCCGCTAAAGATTATTTGGTTCAAGAACTAAAAAGTGGCGGCGTTAAATTTGCATCAGAAGCCCCTGATGCTCCTGAAAATTTCCCTCGCAATATGTTTATTTGGCGTTCTAATTTATTGGGCTCTTCCGGTAAAGGTCATGAATATATGCTTAAATATTTGCTGGGTGCGGAAAAGCACGGCGTTATGAATGACGATGTCGGTATGGTTGATGGCATTAAACCGAAGGAAGCCGAATGGGTTGATGATGGTGCTACTGGCAAGTTAGATCTTGTCACTACGCTCGATTTCAGAATGTCATCCACTTGTATGTATTCCGATATTATTTTACCCACCGCTTGTTGGTACGAAAAAGATGATTTAAACACATCAGACATGCATCCGTTTATTCATCCACTTTCAACAGCGGTTGATCCGGCATGGGAAGCCAAATCAGATTGGGAAATTTACAAAGGGATTGCTAAAAAGTTCTCTGAAATATCAGAAGGTCATTTAGGTAAGGAAAAAGATATTGTCACCGTTCCAATGTTGCATGACACTCCCGGTGAGTTATCACAACCTTTTGATGTTTTAGATTGGAAAAAAGGCGAATGTGAATTAATCCCAGGAATGACTGCACCTAACATGGTGGAAGTGGAAAGAGACTACCCCAACACCTACAAAAAGTTTACCTCACTCGGCCCACTGATGGAAAAGTTGGGTAATGGTGGTAAAGGCATCGGCTGGAATACAGACGAAGAAGTTAAGCTGTTAGGTGATCTCAACCATAGAAATACCGACGAAGGAATTAGCGAAGGACGTCCAATTATTGAGTCAGCAATAGATGCAGCAGAAACTATCTTGACCTTAGCGCCAGAGACAAATGGAAACGTTGCTGTTAAAGCTTGGGAAGCCATAGGTGAATTTACTGGACGCGATCACACTCATTTAGCCAAACCAAAACAGGAAGAAAAAATACGTTTCCGTGATGTACAAGCACAACCTCGAAAAATTATTTCTTCACCTACTTGGTCAGGCCTAGAAGATGAGCATGTAAGTTACAACGCTGGTTACACTAATGTTCACGAGTATATCCCTTGGCGAACCATTACTGGACGCCAACAGTTCTATCAAGATCATCAGTGGATGCAAGCCTTCGGAGAACAATTTGTGTCTTATCGACCGCCAATCGACACTAAAACTATTGATATCGTTAAAGATACTAAAAGTAATGGTAATAAAGAAATATTGTTGAACTGGATTACACCGCATCAAAAATGGGGAATTCACAGTACTTATTCTGACAACTTATTAATGCTCACACTATCACGTGGTGGCCCGATTATTTGGATGAGTGAAATAGATGCAAAAGATGCAGGGATTGAAGATAACGATTGGGTCGAAGTATTCAATGCCAATGGTGCTATTGCTTGTCGAGCAGTAGTTTCTCAAAGAGTCATGCAAGGCATGGTGATGATGTATCACGCTCAGGAAAGAATTGTAAATGTTCCTGGCAGTGAAATGACCGGCACTCGTGGCGGACACCATAACTCAGTAACCCGCGTTGTGATGAAACCAACTCATATGATTGGCGGTTATGCACAGCAATCTTGGGGTTTCAATTATTACGGCACAGTAGGCTGTAATCGTGATGAAATGGTGGTGGTTAGAAAAATGGATAAAGTCGATTGGCTCGAAGGGTCTGATGATAAAGATACCCTTGACGGACTGCCGCGAGCTCTTCCTACCAATCCAGAACAAGCATAAGGAGAAGACCATGAAAATAAGATCGCAAATAGGTATGGTACTTAACCTTGATAAATGTATCGGATGTCACACTTGCTCTATCACTTGTAAAAATGTTTGGACTTCGCGAGAAGGTGTTGAGTACGCTTGGTTTAATAATGTAGAAACCAAGCCCGGCATTGGTTATCCCAAAGAATGGGAAAATCAAGACAAATGGAATGGTGGTTGGGAAAGAAAATCGAATGGTGATATCCAACCAAAAATTGGCGGTAAGTTTAGAGTGTTAGCCAATATTTTTGCTAACCCCGACCTTCCGGAAATTGATGACTACTACGAACCGTTTGATTATGACTATCAGCATTTACACACCGCGCCTGAAGTCAAACATCAACCAACCGCTCGCCCTCGCTCGCTAATTTCAGGTAAGCGTATGGAGAAGATCGAATGGGGTCCTAACTGGGAAGAAATCCTTGGTAGCGAGTTTGAAAAACGAAGTATTGATAAAAACTTCGATAATATGCAAAAAGAGATGTACGGTGAATTTGAAAATACCTTCATGATGTATTTGCCGCGCTTATGCGAACATTGTTTAAATCCTACT
>JBMYPE010000197.1:0-4457 GCA_049600015.1 Kangiellaceae bacterium | reverse complement strand
TTCTGGAGCTGGTTCTTTGGTGGCTTATGCGCTCGATATTACAGATTTAGATCCATTGGAGTATGAATTACTTTTTGAAAGATTTTTAAATCCAGAGCGAGTTTCAATGCCGGATTTTGATATTGATTTTTGTATGGATGGGCGTGACCGCGTCATCGATTACGTAGCCGATAAGTATGGCAGAAATAGTGTTTCGCAAATTATTACCTTTGGTCGTTTAGCTGCAAAAGCTGTGATAAAAGATGTCGGGCGTGTACTCAGTCAACCTTACGGCTTTGTCGATAAAATATCGAAACTTATCCCGTTTGAAGTGGGAATGAATTTAACCAAAGCGTGGGAGGCAGAACCCGAAATTCGCTCACGTTATGAATCAGAAGAAGAGTTTCAAGCATTATGGGACATGGCAAAAAAGCTGGAAGGTATTACAAGAAATGCTGGTAAACATGCAGGCGGCGTGGTGATTTCACCTTCGGATTTAACTGATTTTTCTGCACTCTATTGTGATGAATCCGGCGGCGGATTAGTCACTCAATTTGATAAAGATGATGTTGAAACAGCTGGACTAGTTAAGTTTGATTTCTTAGGTTTAAGAACGCTTACCATAATTGATTGGGCCTTAGATACCATCAACGCATTACCAGAGAATAAAGAAAATCCAATCGCAATTGAGTCAATTGATTTGGAAGATCCTAGAGTTTATCAAATGTTAAAAGAGGGTAAAACAACGGCCGTTTTTCAGCTTGAATCTCGCGGCATGAAAGAGCTAATTAAAAAATTATTACCCAGTTGTTTTGAAGATATTATTGCATTAGTTGCCTTGTTTAGACCTGGGCCTTTAGGTTCTGGAATGGTGGATGATTTTATTGCCAGAAAACACGGCAAACAAGATCTTGCTTACCCGCATGTTGATTATCAGCATGAAGATTTAAAGCCTATCTTAAAACCAACCTATGGAATTATTTTATATCAAGAGCAGGTGATGCAGATTGCTCAAGTGCTTGCGAACTTTACTTTAGGTGGCGCTGATTTATTAAGACGAGCAATGGGTAAGAAAAAAGAAAGCGTGATGCAAGAGCAACGCCTGATATTTATGGAAGGTGCACAAAAAAGAGATGTGGATGCGGAATTAGCAGGACACATTTTTGATTTAATGGAAAAATTTGCGGGTTATGGGTTTAACAAATCTCATTCTGCGGCTTATGCTTTAGTTTCTTATCAAACAGCTTGGTTAAAAACTTTTTATCCAGCAGCATTTATGGCTGCAGTTATGTCGGCTGATATGGACAATACCGAGAAAGTTGTGACCTATGTAGACGACGCAAAGTCAATGGGTTTGGAAATATTACCGCCGGATGTCAATCGCGGAGATTATAAATTTACCATTCATGGCTCAAAAACTATTATTTATGGCATCGGGGCGATCAAAGGTGTGGGAGAATCCGCAATTGAATCCATCGTAGAACAACGCAAACAAGATGGTGAATATAAAGATCTTTTTGATTTTTGTAATCGCATTGATTTAAAAAAAGCGAATAGAAGAAATTTAGAAGCAATGATTAGGGCAGGGGCTTTAGATAACCTTGTCAGTAAGCCACCTGAAGCCAGTCGTGCAACCTTAATGGCTAGCTTAGACAACGCGATAAAAAGTGCAGAGCAATTTAAACGTAATGCAGCACTAGGTCAGAATGATTTATTCGGTTCACCGTCAGAAGAAAATGCTGAACAAACAATTGAATACGCAATTGTAAGACCTTGGCCAGAAAGTAAGGTCTTGGATGGTGAAAGAGAAACCTTAGGTTTGTATTTAACGGGTCATCCTATTGATCAGTATTTACCGGAAATAAGAAAATTCTGTAATTTGCGTCTCAATAATCTTCAGCCAACTCGTCGAGGTGATGATGTCATGGTTGCTGGTCTGATTGTAAATGTTAGAGTAATGAAAACAAAAAAGGGGTTAAACTGGGCGATTGTCAGTATTGATGATCAAAGTGGTCGATTAGACGTAATGGTTTATAGTGATTTATATGAAATCAGCAAAGATCTTTTATTAAAAGATCAAGTCATCATAGCCAAAGGTGATATTTCAACGGATGATTTTTCTGGCGGATTAAAAATGAGTGGTAAGGAAATTCATCGGCTGCTAGATGTGAGGGAAAGCAAAGTTAAATACTTAGAACTATCGCTTAATATTAATCATGGCAGTTTATTAGCAGAAGATATCATTGATATGCTACAACCATACAAATCAGGAAAATGTCCCGTAAGATTTAAATGCGCAATCGGCGAGAATTCAGCTGAACTAGCTGCACCCGGCGAGTGGAGCGTTTCACCTTCTGACGAATTATTATTTGGTTTAAAAAATATAGGTGGCTGTGAGAGCGTGAGGTTAGTATATTAAGACCAAATAGCCGCATGGTAATCATATCGACGTGTTAACGCGCAGTTATTAGCTCGTCAAAGCCCACCTCTAATATTTGAAAAATTGGCTTTTCAATCTATACTATTTACATGGAAAATAAAAAGCCAACTGGAATGCACACTTCTCCCAACTTATACAGTCTAATGTTCAGCTCTGAACAATTTATCAGCTCGTTAAAAACAGCCGTCGTCGTCGGCAGTGTGTTGAATGTGATTAATCAATGGAATGGCATATTTGGTGACTCAGAGCTAATTTATAACAAGCTATTTTTCACCTATTTAGTACCTTATTTGGTATCGGCTTTTGCCGGAGCGACGGCTAGACTCAGACACTTTAGCGATGAAAAACAAAACCTTAGCACTCAATATTGTCAAACTCCATTTGACATTAAGCAAATAGATAGTTCTCTTGAATCGGCGATTCAAATGACGCAAATTGCAACTAACGTCAACAAAGCATCCAAAGCGCGAGTCGTTTTTGTTGAAGAAATAGCTGAAACCGCGAAACAGGCTTGTGCAACCAATGACGACCTGATAAATGTCGCAAAAAACTGTAAAACTGAATTGTTACAAATGGGAGATCACTTTAAACAAGTTTGTAATGAGTTGAGTCAACTAGGTGGTCAAATTGATATTTCTGCGAAGGCGTCAGATAGTTTAAAAGTCGAGTTAGAAGACTTTTTAACTGAATTCAAAAGTATCGAACTACTTGCAACTGAAATTACTGCAATTTCTGATCAAACAAATTTGTTAGCGTTAAATGCAGCTGTTGAGGCGGCGAGAGCTGGCGACTCAGGAAGAGGTTTTGCCGTTGTGGCCGATGAAGTGAAAAACTTAGCTGCTCAAACGAAAACAAATGCGATTAAGATAGATGACAGTTTAAAATCGCTTAAAATGAGACAAAAACAGCTGCAGTCAGCTTTGTCAGGTCTAATTGGTTCGATGAATGATGCTAAATCATTTACTTCCACAGGTGAAAGTTCAATGCAAATATCAGCGACAGCTGTTTCGAGATCGCTCGAACAAGGTGACGCTAATTTAGAACAACTCAGAAATTCATTGTCAGAAGAAAGTAGTAACTTAATTGGATTAGCCGATCATGTGGAACAATTAGCGGAAGATTCGAGAAAAGCTATTACGGGTTCCGCAAACAACATGGCACTGGGAAAAGAGCTGCAGAACAAAATTACTAGTATTCAGATTGAATAAATAACTTAGTCAAAATACCGCCCTGCCTTCGCAACTAAATAAAAATCAAAGCATTTACCTTACGTTTATCATGTGCCATTACTTCGTAGGTATGACAGGCTTGTCGGCTCGCCATAGCTTCTACTGCTATTCCCTTTTTGTTAAGATATTGAATTAAATCGATACTCATTATTTTATGAGATTCTCCTGTACCAATAATCAAAACTTCAGGTTGATTGTCAGAAATTTCATCTAACAGTGCCAAGTTAATATTTTCAAATGAAGTTATTGAAGTTAAATTGACTAACTGATTTTCTTTTAAAAACACTGTAGTATTTTTCTCTCCAACATTTAAGATGATCTTACCTTTCGTGTAAGCTTTGATATGCACTGCGTCATTCGGGGTTTCTTTTTGTAGTAGCATGGGTAATACTCTCTAAGGTACAATCATTAGAATTCATTTTACTTAAAAAGGTTTATTTTGCATAGAAGGCAACTACTAAAATACGGCTTGATTGGCGGTGCAGGTATTGGTCTTTCTGCCGCTATTTCGCACCATTATTTTTTGGAAAGTTCTCTTTTTAATGCTTGTAAAACATCGGTTCTACCGCCTCACTTGGCAGAACATGAATTTATGCGTGAAGCTTTTGACGGGCTGGATAATTCTCAGATATGGGACACTCATTTTCATTTAATAGGTAATGGATTAAGCCCAAGTTTTGACAGTAAGAAATCAGGCATTTGGTTAAGCCCCAAAATGACTTCCTGGCTTTCACCAATACAAAGAATACAATACAGTTTTTACTTGGATGCAGCCTGTATTAATGATCCTGAACAGGCAGATAAAATAT
>JBMYPE010000196.1:0-4458 GCA_049600015.1 Kangiellaceae bacterium | reverse complement strand
GCACCTAAACCATCCGTTCCACCAGCCGCTTGGTTACCACCTAGATCTCCACCTAGATTGTCATAATTAGCCTCATTTTCCGCCGTTGACGGAGGTGGAGCTACAGTCACTGGAACTTTTGATAGTTTATTAAATGTCGGCTTTAAAACCATAAAGATAAGTAAAATTCCCAATATCAACCCTATCACTGGTTTTAATAATGTTTGAAATAGTGCTTGTTCGTAAAATGGCAATGGTTCAGGCTCTGGCAGTACTTCGCCAACAACAAAAGGAAAAGACTCGACACTAACCACGTCTCCTCTTTGCACATTAAACCCTATACTGGCTTGTACTAATCGCCTGATTCTATCTAAGTCTTCGTCACTTCTAGCGACCGAGGCTGGAGCATTTGTTTGACCATCCGCAGCGCCATCAGCTGTTAATGGTGCTTTTATATAATCTAAACCGATGGACACACTTATTCGATCAATCACACCTACTTGGGGCAGTATGTGACTGATTGTGGTGTCTAAATCAAAGTTTCTTTCAGCTTCTAATCTTTGATTGGAATTACTCTTGTCGGATTGACCTTCTCCCTCTCCATTAACTTCTGGAATAGTTGATGCGCCGGGTGGTTGATTAGATAGAGCACCTGGTACACCTTGAGCCGTTCCAGAGTTTCTAGTATCTTCTATCGTTCTTTCACTTCTTATCGCGGGCAAATCAGGGTTAAAAGTTTGCATCGTTTGTTCTTTTCGAGTGAAATCCATGTCCAAATTAACTTGTACAGTGTACGCCCCCATGCCGACTATAGGAGTTAAAAGTCTTTCAATACGATCTTTAATTTCTGATTGTCTTTCTCTAATTATATTCAATTCACGTGAGCCGTCTTGTTGTAAATTGCTCATGCTACCCGAATGATATAATCGCCCATATTGATCGGTGATTGTTACTTGTGCGCGTTGCAAATTGGGAATACTTCCCGCGATTAAATCAACCATGGAACTGCTTGTTTCTTCAGATATTGCGCCTCGGGAATACAAATTTAACAGTACCGATGCGCTCGGTTTTTTTCTGTTTTTAATGAATGACGATTCTTTTGGAATCGCTAAATGTACCTTTGCAGCTCTTACACCGCTAAACTGTTCAAGTGTACTTTTTAACTCCTGTTCTCGATTTCGTAATAATCGTGCTTTTTCCATACGCTGTGAAACCCCAAAACCAGCCTCTTTGTCTAAATATGAATTTGTTGATGCGTCTTGGATTGAAACACCTTGTGAACCTAACTCGATTTGAATTATTTTGTATTTTGATTGTGGAACTAAAATTCGACCGTCTGTAGCGACTTTATAGGGGATTTGTTTTTGTTCTAAATAATTAATAACATCCATTGAAGCTTCAGCTTGTAAAGAAGGTAATGGACGCATAGGTGGATCGTTTGACCATAGAGCGATGAATACACCTAAGGCTATACTCGCCGCAATCGCAACCAGTATTCCAACTTGCTTTAACGGAGCGAGGCTGCTCATACCTGGTAAGATTTCAGGCGATTGCGATTCTATAGAAACGAGATCTGTTGTTGCTTCTGCCAAAATTTATAACTCCAATAATTCTTCTAATATGGTTCTAATCAGTAAATTTCGCTTTTAAATATTTATTCGCACAAAAAATGAAAGTTAATAGAGGAAAAGCTAAGCATGGATTTATCTCTAATCATTTTTTCCTCTCTGTGTTTTTTATACCTCTGCTGTAGGTTTTTTTGTTTTGTTCTTTCCCTAAATCGGCATATTCATTATGTCTTGATAGGCCGAAACTATTTTATTCCTCACTTGCATGGTTGCTTGAAACGCTATACCTGACTTTTGAGAGGCAATCATTGCTTTTACCAAACTTACTCCACCGTCTCCAGTTTCGACTTGACTCGCTAATCTACTGGCTTCCATTTGTTGTGAATTAACACTATTTATAGCTCTTGTTAATAAGTTGCCAAAATCTCCTTTATCTGCAACAGAACCATTGTTTGAAACGCCATCAATGCCTTGAATCCCTGATTGAGATTCAACCGCACCAGCCTTGGCTAATTTGTTTAAAGATTGCATCTGTTGAAGCAACTGTTGACTATTAAAATTCGTTTGCATTGTTAAATCCTCCGAGTATTTATATGTGACCAAAAATACTCAAATTACGCATAAGATTTTTTACTGGGTATTTGATATCCCGACTCTCTCATTTTTGCTAATTTGTAACGCAAAGTTCTTGCGCTGATTCCGAGTTGTTCTGCCACATCTTTTTTCTTACCTGCACATTGCTTTAGTGACTCGATGATCAACTGAAATTCATGCTCACGCATATCACTTCCTAATCTTTTTTTCTCATCTTTATTTACATTTTGATCTTCATCCATGTTTGTAAAGTGATTTTGTTCAGAATCTACATCTTGATTATTTCTAGGTGTTGAAAGTGACTCAATCGCGCTAATGTTTTCGAATAAAATATCATTATCTTGAATTAGTTTTTCTTGAGCTAATACGGCGACTCTTTGCATTAGATTATCCAGCTCTCTTACATTTCCTGGCCATGAATATTGTGTCAATTTATTGATTGCTGCATTGGTAAAAGAAAATTGTTCATGATTCCCAGTTGCGCTCAATGCTTGTGCAGTTTTCGCATATTGATTCACAAGTTTTAATGCCAGAGGTACAATATCTTCTGGTCTTTCTCTTAACGATAAACAGCGGATTGGAAATACATTTAATCGATAGTACAAATCTTCTCGAAACCTTTTTTCTTTGACCTCTTTAACAAGGTCGCGATTTGTTGTCGCAATTACTCTAACGTCTAACTTAATCAGTTTTTTTCCGCCGAGTCTTTCTACTTCTTTTTCTTGTAGCACTCTCAACAACTTTGCTTGCAAACCAATTGGCATTTCAGAAATTTCATCGAGTAAAATGGTTCCGCCCTGAGCTTGTTCAAATTTTCCGGCGCAAGCTTGATGAGCTCCAGTAAATGCCCCTTTTTCATACCCAAATAAAGTGGCCTCTAACATGTTTTCCGGAATAGCTGCACAATTGATTGCCACAAATTGTGCTTTGTTGCGTTCAGATTGTTGATGAATAAATTGACTCATTACTTCTTTACCCGATCCACTTTCTCCGACCAATAATACATTTGAGGGAGTTTTTGCTATTCTTGAAGCATATTCAAACAAAACTTTACTCGCTTGATCTTCTATTACGATTTTTTCGTTCAGTTTATTGGGTAAATATTTTTCAATCAGCTCGCTTAATTTTTTCGGTTCAAATGGTTTTTCTAGGTAATCACAAGCGCCTAATTTCATTACTTCAATTGCATCTTTTATGTCAGCAAAGGCCGTCATTAAAATCACGGGTAAATAGCGGTCATTTTTTCTAACAAATTTTAATAAATCGATACCGCTCATGTTGTTCATTTGAACATCTGTGACAATTAAATCTGGTGTTATTTTTTTTAACTTGCTAACTGCAGACTCAGCATCTTCAACAGCAGTAACCTCAAAACCAGCCACTTCAAGACTAGCAACTAACGCTGTTCGCAAAGCAAAATCATCTTCCACTACTAACAAATTTTTAGCCATTGATATCAACCTCATCAATTAATTCGTTTTTTAAGTTAGTCTGAACACGTGAAGAGCTAGCAACTTGTAAAGGTATTTTGATACCAAAGGTACTACCATTACCCAACTCGGATTTTAAGCTCAACTGACCACCGTGTTCTATGACAACACCTTGTACGATTGATAAACCTAAACCGTTACCACTACTTTTTGTGGTATAGAAAGGTTCAAATATTAGTTTTTGCTGTTCTTTAGCCATTCCTAAACCGGAATCAACAACTTCTAGATTAAATAAATAACGACCGTTTTTATTAGGATTTTTGTCATTAGTTTTTTCTAATGAGATATTGATAATTACCTTTTGATCCGACGTTGACGCCGCTAACGCATTTTCAATCAAATTTGAAACTGCTCCAATTAAATCATCTTCATTTGCTAATAGAGAAAGTTTCTTTTCGTTTATTTCTGTTAAAACCTTACTAACATTTTTTATCTTTACATTTTCATGGATACTAATGTTTTCATTAAGTCTGCAAATAAAATCATGTAACTTGACTTTTTGTTTTTGTTTTTTCTCACCTCTCACAAACTGCAACATGTCATGAATTTGTCGATCCATAAATTTAAGTCGTTCCATTAAACTACTAGAAAATTCGATTAATTGTTGTTGTCCCAACTTCGAATCATTGATGTGAGATCCATAGATCATTGCTGCTGATAAAGGCGTTCGAATTTGATGAGCAAGTGATGCGATCATCTTTCCCATACTTGAAAGTTTATGTTGTTGACTTAATTTATCTTGTAATTGCCGGGTTTTTGTCATGTCCGTTAACACTATCATTTGCCCGGGTTCCGGTGTTAACCCCTTTGTTTCGATATGAATTTTT
>JBMYPE010000195.1:0-4464 GCA_049600015.1 Kangiellaceae bacterium | reverse complement strand
GATCAACACTCCTTAAAGAACTTCGATATATCTATTCAAATAACACCCATTTTAGGTGCGAATATTTCAACGGGAGTTGGGTCAGCGGTGTATATGTCAATAATATCATCGATATACAAAAAGAGTCTTAAATCGGGTCTTGCAGTGCTGGGTAATATTTCAGTTGGCGGTGCCATCGAGAGAGCAACTAATTTCGCTGATAAAATATCGATGCTTTCAGAAAACGGTGCCAAAACAGTTATTGTCCCAATGGATAATTTATCTGAATTAGCAAACATTCCAGCTTCAATACTTGGAAACACAGATGTTCCGTTTTATTCCAATAATCAAATGCTGATGCAGAAGGGTATTTTATCCGATTAATAATAGGTAATTATGTTTCTGGAAGAGTTTAAAAGGTACCAATCACAATATCACCAAGGTGTAAAAAAAATTGTTCATGATTTGCAAGCTACTCACTGGCCAATTAATAAAATAGAAGAGGTATTGTATACAAAGTATTCTGTGAAAGATTCCATACTCAATGATGTTAAAATTCGACGTTTTTCTTATCAAAATAAGGTTATAATTGAGATTCGTAAAACGGCAGATCAAACAGATCTAGATTATTTTAGTAGCGGGCATAAAATTAGCATTGTTCGTATTAAAGACAATCCATTAAAAGTTCGACCCAAAAAAAAATGACTCAAAATTTGTACATTAGTGATTATGGTTTAGTTAACGCTTTAGGTGTTGATAAACCAACAATCTACAAAAACCTGATGCAAGGCTCACAAAAGGGAATGCAACTAAATAAAGAATTACTTATCGGTGATGATGTTTCGTCTGCGGAGGAAACTAAATCCGAGAGTTCGCCTGCGGAGATAACGGTTGCTGAGGTCACATCAGTCAAACAATCTCAGAAACTAGAGGCTTTATCAGGTTTTCCAACCCATCTTATTAGTCGCAACAATCAACTTGCTCTCATAGCAATTAACCAAATCAGAAATGAAGTCAAAGAGTTACGTTTAAAGTATGGCGCAGCAAGAGTCGCAATTGTGGTAGGTACTAGCACATCGGGTATAAGCGAAGGCGAACGAGCTATGTCCGCTCTATTGGAGAACAACGAATTTCCAAATTCCTATGATTATCGTCAACAAGAAATATTTAATTTAGCCGAGTTTGTTGCTCGCGAATTAGATTTGACCGGTATTAGTTTAACAATATCAACCGCATGTTCCTCAAGTGCGAAAGCATTTAAAACGGCTCGAGAAATTATCCAATCTGATATGGCAGATGCCGCAGTAGTCGGCGGAGTTGATACTTTATGTGGTATGACAATTAATGGGTTTCATTCATTAGCCTCTACATCCGAGTCAATCTGCGTTCCATCAAGTGTTAATCGAGACGGTATTAATATTGGTGAGGCTGCCGCTCTAGCTGTGTTGCGTAAAGACAAAGGTACAATCTGTTTGCTGGGAGTTGGTGAATCTAGTGATGCTCATCATATGTCTGCCCCTCATCCCGGCGGCGAAGGTGCTATTGAAACAATGAAAAATGCGTTGTTAGATGCAAGTATTCAAGCTGAGGAGGTGGATTATGTTAATTTGCATGGTACTGCAACGCCAAAAAATGATGAAATGGAAGCAATCGCAGTATCTACCGTATTTGGTTCTGACACCGCTTGTAGTTCTTCAAAAGCGATGATTGGCCACACATTAGGTGCCGCGGGCGCTACCGAAGTCGGACTATGTTGGCTATTAATTAACGAACAAAGTAGCCAATTTGCTCCACACGTATGGGATAATGAAATTGATCCTAGTATTCGTCAATTAAATCTAGTTGGCATTGGATCTACGCATAATAAAGTTATCAGTCGTTGCCTTTCTAACTCTTTTGCATTTGGCGGTAACAATGTCAGTGTGTTAATTGGTACAAAGTAATCCGATAAAGAGCTTTATTTAGAAAAATAAAGCCATTAACTGATAAAATATAATTAAAGACAAACACATAGTATGAAATTAAACCACTATCCCATAGAACATATTGTTCCTCATGATCATCCAATGATTTTAGTCGACGAATTATTGGAATATGATGAGACTGTTGGCGTGTGCAAAGTGACCATTCACGATAAAAGCAATTTTTATAACTCTGAAATTAAAGGAGTGCCGAGCTACGTTGCATTAGAATACATGGCGCAATCAATCGCTGCTTACGCTAACGCCAATAGAATCGATCAAAATCAAGAAACGACGATTGGATTTCTAGTCAGTAGCCGTAAATTCAAGGTTTTTACTGAGCATTTTGATGTCACTACAGAATTAATTATTAAAGTTGAACAGCTATATGTGGAAAATGGTGGATTGGCTTCTTTTGATTGTAAAGTCGAGCGCAATAATGAAATTGTATCTCAAGCCAAGATCAACATATTTCAACCCAATGATCCTCAATCTTTTTTAGCGGAGCCTAACAATGAATAGAAAAGTACTAGTCACTGGCGCTAGCAAAGGTATAGGAAATGCAGTCGCACTTAAACTAGCCAAAGACGGATTTGATATTTGTGTGCATTATCGTTCTGGCAAAGATGAAGCAGAACAAACGATCAAGACAATTTCTTCGTTGGGGCAAAAAGCCGATAGCATTCAGTTTGATGTGTCTGATAGAAATGATGTAAAAACAAAATTAGATCAATACGTAGCTGATAATGGTGCTTTTTACGGTGTTGTTTGTAATGCCGGAATCACAGCGGATACTGCCTTTCCGGCAATGACTACTGATGAGTGGGATCGAGTAGTACACACAAACTTAGATGGGTTTTACAATGTATTACATCCATTGGTGATGCCTATGGTGCAAGCTAGAAGTGGTGGCAGAATAGTCACTATGGCGTCTGTATCAGGTGTGATTGGAAATAGAGGACAAGTTAATTACAGCGCATCAAAAGCTGGAGTAATAGGCGCCAGCAAAGCATTAGCTTTAGAATTAGCAAAACGAAAAATCACAGTGAATTGTGTTGCGCCCGGATTAATAGATACGGGAATGACTGATGATCTACCAATAGCCGAAATAAAAAAAATGATCCCTCTAAATAGAATGGGTACAGCAAAAGAAGTGGCGGCTGCGGTCAGCTTTTTAATGTCAGATGATGCTGGCTATGTCACTCGACAAGTTATTTCCGTCAACGGTGGAATCGCATAATTAGCTGATTTCAATAAATACAGAAATGATTGAGAATAAACTATGAAACGTGTTGTGATAACAGGTATGTCAGCAATTACTGCATTAGGTGATGACTGGCAAACATTTAAAAATGCTTTAGATAAAGGTGAAAATGCCGTTCAGGTGATAGATGCCTGGAAAAGTATGGATGGGCTTAACACTCAAATAGCGGCACCAATCAATCATTTTAAAAAACCTTCCCATTACAATAGAAAAAAAACTCGCTCGATGGGACGAGTGTCGTTAATGGCAACACGAGCGACGGAATTAGCGCTAGACGAAGCCAACTTATTAGAATCTGAAGATTTGACTAATGGCAATACAGGCATCTCTTATGGCTCTTCAATTGGTTCCACTTCCCCGCTGCAAGCTTTTGGTAGCATGTTGACAAATAACAACATGAATGGTGTGACAGCCACCAGTTATATCCAAATGATGTCTCATACTGCACCAGTTAATGTAGGCGTTTACTTTAGTTTGAAAGGTAGAGTTATTACCACAAGCTCTGCTTGTACATCCGGGTCTCAGGGTATTGGTTATGCTTATGAAGCTATCAAATTTGGAAGACAAAAAATTATGGTTGCCGGCGGCGCAGAAGAACTATGTGTCACTGAAGCAGCTGTATTTGATACATTATTTGCAACCAGTATTAAAAACGATACACCTAAATTAACTCCACGACCGTTCGATAAAGACAGAGATGGGCTAGTAATAGGCGAAGGCGCTTGTAGTTTAATACTGGAAGACTTAGATCATGCACTTGAAAGAGGGGCGACTATTTATGCTGAGATTGTAGGTTTTGGATGTAATTCAGATGGTAAGCATGTGACGCAACCAACTGCAGTGACTATGCAAATAGCGATGGAAAAAGCACTCTCAGATGCTAACCTTTCAAATAAAGATATTGGTTACGTAAATGCACATGGAACAGCGACTGACCGAGGCGATATAGCGGAAAGCAATGCTACCGCAAAAGCAATTGGCAAAGTCCCTTTCAGCTCATTAAAAAGCTATTTAGGGCATACCCTTGGAGCTTGCGGTAGTATAGAGGCTTGGGCAACAATCAATATGATGAATGACAATTGGTATGCGCCAACAATTAATCTGGAAAATATTGATCCTGAGTGTGGTGATTTAGATTATATAATTGGAGCAGCCCGAGAAATAAAAAACGAGTATGTTATGAGTAACAATTTTGCATTTGGTGGTATTAATACATCATTAATTTTTAAACGTTGGAATTCATAACCTTGAAAGCTACTG
>JBMYPE010000194.1:0-4469 GCA_049600015.1 Kangiellaceae bacterium | reverse complement strand
TCAAGCGGACGGCGATGGTGAATTTATTAAAAAAGGTATTGGTTGGTTAAATGGGTTATCAAAACAGACCCAAGGTGATCGCTTTTTAAAGCTATCTTTTCAGCAGCAAGAAAAAGTGTTGGAGCAAATAAGCCAATCCAGCACAGGTGAAAATTGGATGTCTATTCTTCTTTATTACATTATGGAAGCGCTATTGTTTGATCCAATTTATGGTGGAAACCCAGATGGTATTGGTTGGAAATGGTTACAACATCAACCGGGATTTCCAGCGCCAGATTCTGACACCCTATACCGTAAGTTTTTGTAAAAGAATAATTCATCAACTAAATACGGAGACACGGAGAAAGAAAAACAAAAGCTCTATGTTCTCTGTGGTAAAAAATTTATTAGGTTTTTATTTATGAATGAAATATTAGAATTTGATTGTTGTATTGTGGGTAGTGGTGCCGGTGCTGGACCTGTTGCTTATGAGTTGGCTAATGCTGGATATAAAGTTGCAGTATTGGAAAAAGGTAATTGGTACAAAGAATCAGATTTCAGAAAAGACGAACAGTTGTATCGCCATAGTATTTTTCGTTCAAAATTTAAAGATGAACGTCATGTGTTAGAAGAGCCCGACGGTGACGATTGGAGCAGTGATACTACAGAGCAATTTTGGGGAGGCAATATAGTTGGTGGCGCTTCAAATTTTATGAGTGGTTATTTTCATCGATTAAAGCCCGAAGATTTTCGATTAGTCTCTACCTTTGGAAGAATAGAAGGCGCAAACACTGTCGATTGGCCTATCAGTTATGATGATCTTGAACCTTACTATACCAAAGTGGAACAGCTCGTAGGTGTTTCTGGAAAAATAGTTGAGCATAAATTTTTAGAGCCTCGCTCAACAAAAGATTATCCTTTTCCGCCAACCGCAGAGCATCCTATTGCGTCCTGGTTTGACAAAACTTGTAATGACATGGGGTTAAGTCCCTTGCCAATGGCTAGAGGAATATTATCACGACCTCATAATGACAGAGAGTCTTGTCAGTATTCTGGATATTGTGGAAGTTATGGCTGTGCATCGGGTGCTAAAGCGAGTTCTCGAGCAGCGTTGTTAGATCAAGCAGTAGCAACAGGCAACTGCGAGATTATTACTCAAGCAAAGGCTTATCAAATCAATTCGAACAGTCAAGGCAATGCAACCTCAGTAGACTATTTTGACCTTACAAATGATTACCTAACATCTATAAAAGTGAAAGCAAAAATTATTGTGGTAGCCTGTTACTCAATAGAGTCGGCACGATTATTATTAACTTCAAGGGGAGAAAAACATCCGCAAGGGTTAGGTAATAAATACGATCAAATTGGAAAAAACTTACATTGTTGTGCAGGTGGAACGGGACATGGTATTTTTGATTTTGATCAGTTTTCAGATGAGCAAGTTAGCCAGTTATCAGCAAGAGGTCCATTTTTTAATAGAGCGTTACAAGATTGGTATTTTATTGATGATAAAAAAGCGTTCGCTAATCGAGTTAAAGGGGGAACCATCGATTTTGTTTTTGATCCGCCGTCACCAGCATCCGATGCAAATTCTCAAAAGTGGCAAGATGGCAATTTACTTTGGGGAACACCACTTAAACAAAAAATAAAGTCCTATTTTACTAAATCTAAGGATTTCAAGTTTGAAGTGTTTTGTGATTGGTTAACTAACGATGATTGTCATGTCAGTTTAGATGGAAGTGAAAAAGATAAATGGGGAACGCCTGTCGCAAAAGTAAAGGCTGGGTTTCATCCACATGATTTAAAAGTGGGTAGTTACATCGTTGAAAAGGGCAAGCAGGTTATGAAACAGCTTGGCGCTCAAACAGTCACGGGCAATGCCTTTACGTCACCAACATCAAATTTGATTGCAGGAGGGTTGCGCTTTGGAAACGATCCTAAAACCTCTGCACTGGATGCGGATTGTCGAGTCCACGGTACAGACAATTGTTTTGTAACTGACGGTAGCTTTATGCCCAATGGCGGTAGCATTACTCCCACTTTCACAATTTATGCTAACTCATTTCGAGTAGCGGATATTATTAAAAAGCAGTTGGCGTAAATTAGACCATCGAAATTTACGTCCTGCCATCCCTCTTCAATTGTTAATCGGCTTTGCCGGTTCACTTATTTCGCCTATCAAGATTTACTGTTAAACCTTTAAATTTGTCATAAATTAGTCATATACTAATAGCATAATCTGAAATAACTCGACTAAATAGGCTTTATAAACCATGACCGCGAAAATAATGCTGGTGGAAGATGAGCTATCCATCCGAGAAATGCTCCGTTATGCATTGGAGACTAATGGATATCAAGTGATCGAAGCTGATAGCGCCAGTGCTGCAAGAGAGTTATTGCTGAATAATCGCCCCGATATGTTAGTGGTTGATTGGATGATGCCGAGTGAGTCAGGTGTGGAGTTTATTAAGCGGATAAGACAAGATGAAATTTGGGCAGACATTCCGATCATGATGCTAACTGCGCGAGTTGAAGAAATAGATAAAGTCAAAGGGTTGGACGCAGGAGCGGATGATTATATGACTAAGCCTGTTGCCATAAAAGAATTCCGCGCAAGAATTAAAGCATTGTTAAGAAGAGCATCACCTAATAAAAATGATGAATGCCTAGAACTCGATGGCATAAAATTAAATTTATCTACTCGTCAATGTTACATTGGTGAAAACCGCGTAAAAGCAACTGGTGCTGAATTTAATTTATTACATTTCTTTCTTTCACATAAAAACAGAGTTTATTCAAGGACTCAATTATTAGATTATGTTTGGGGGCAGGGAGTCTATTTAGAAGATCGAACGGTTGATGTTCATATGTTGCGATTAAGAAAATTGTTAAAGCCGTCAGGAAAAGATCAATATTTTATCACTGTGAGAGGGATGGGGTACATGTACACAGATAAACCGGATGCTTAACTTTTTAAGTGAATCAATGAGTAAATTATTAAATAATGTTTGGCTTGCAGAAATTGCGAGAATAGTTGTCGCCCTAATTTCAGCAACTATTTTTTCCATTATCACAAACCAGTGGCTTCTTAGTTTTGTCATCCATTTTTCAATTTATGTTTTTTGGATTTTTATTCAAATTGCGCGATTTGAGCGTTGGATTAAATTCGGTGCCCATACCAAAGATGCTCCATCTACTAGCGGCATTTGGTCGTTAATTGTAGAGCATATTTCTGAAACACATAAAAAGAATCGAGAGCGTAAAAAAAGCCTTTCTAATCTTGCTAATCGATACCAGTCAATTATAAAAGCACTTCCTGATGCTACTATACTTCTGAATGAAAACTATGAGATTGTTTGGGGCAACAAAGCTTCAATAGAAATTTTGAACGTCGATTTAAGTCGTGATATAGGTAAAAATATTGGGGTTTTGCTAACCGATCCAATGATCCAAGAGTTGCTGAATTACCCCGATCAATTTATGGAAGTTGAAATGGTTTCACCTATCAACTTACAGAAACATTTGGTTTTTACAAAGGTTCAATATGGTGATAAACAAACCTTGTTGATTGCAAGAGATGTCAGCCAAAGGAAAGCGCTACAAAAAATGAGAAAAGCATTTGTGGCAAACGCATCTCACGAATTACGCACTCCCTTAACGGTAATTTCTGGATATCTGGAAATGTTAGATAGCGATGAAAAATTACCATCAACAATAAATCGTTTGGTTAACAACGCTCATCAACAAGCAAAACGAATGGATAAGATTCTTGATGATCTACTTATTTTGTCTAAACTAGAAGAGAAAAGTTTTTCTAAGAACATTGGGGAACCATTAGATGTGGTGCAAATGATAGACAGGTTAGTCTCTGATTTAGAAAAAACGAGTACCGATAAGTTAAACGTGATTGAAAGTGATATTGCACCTAAATTAAAAGTAAAAGCGGTAGAGAGTGAGTTTTATAGTTTATGTCAAAATTTGATCAGTAATGCTATAAAGTATTCTGACGATAAAACGCTGATCCAAATCAGCTGGAAGGTTGCTGAAAATGGACAAGCTTGCCTCAAAGTGGTGGATCAAGGAGAAGGTATAGCCCCTGAACATTTAGAACGATTGACTGAAAGGTTTTATCGAATTAATGTTAGCCGATCTAGAACGATTGGCGGGACAGGATTAGGGCTCTCCATTGTGAAACATGTGATGGATAATCATGGTGGACATTTAAAAATTGAAAGTGAATTGGGCGTAGGCTCGAGTTTTAGCGCCTACTTTCCAGAATATCGTGTGCTAAACCATATGTCATAATCCTGTCATAAAGCTTAATTATGATGCACAAAAAATAACTAGTATCAAAATTTGTAAAAGTAGATTTAATTGGAGAGCTCAATGAAAATTATTAAACCGGCACTTGTATCTTTAACAATCGCTAGTCTTTTTAATTCGGCGACCGTTTTAGCAGATGATAACTGGGTTGATGTGTATGGAAAGAT
>JBMYPE010000193.1:0-4481 GCA_049600015.1 Kangiellaceae bacterium | reverse complement strand
AAATAAGATTGAATCCCGTGCATAAGCGGCTGCGCCCAGTTCAAAGTAGCCGCCGTCTTGTTTTGCATCATCCACATTCGCCGATGATCTGATATCTCTAGTGATTCCGCTTGCCATGCTGTTGGTTGCCAATAGAGCGAACGCAATGATAGAGGTTGGTTTGATGATATTCATTTTGTACATCTTTTCTTACCTGATTAATTAGTGAAGTGTAGATGTTATTAAAGATATGACATTGTAGACGTAACGCCTTTAATCAATCTGTAACAAATTGTAGTGAGGCGTATTAAAAAGATGTCAGTCAGTCAGGCAAGGTAAAGACTTAGTAGTATTATAGTGGCGTGTTCGAATTATAGTGTAACTGCGCTTCGTTTAACGAAACATTAAGTGTTCTAAACCTTTTCGTTCAAATTTTTTCCACTCACCTTCAGGTTGTGCTAATCGATCTGCTAGAGCCCACATAACAAAAGGGTGATGACCTAACCCACAATGGCTACTTTGTACTTCAATGTTTTCAGTTTGTTCGTCTTCCATTTCTATGCAACATTGCCAAGCCGTTATACCATCAGTTTTAGAGAAAAATGCGGTTGAAGGTACTGGTGGTGTCTCTCTCATACGATCTCTAAGCTGCCCGTCCATTTGCTTTAATGTATAACCACTCGTTTTTTCGAATAACCAAGAGACATTATTAGCGTTTAAGTCACCGGCAAATGGGCTACCTAGAGTTATAACACAACGAACCATTTCAGGATGCAGTCGTGCCAATTCTCGTGCGTAAATTCCACCTAAACTCCAACCGATTAAGCTGACTTTTTCGCCATGCAGTTCATATATTTCTTTTAGTCTATCGATAATTTCCTGACCGCATCCTTTTTCAAGATCGGAATATCGACCTAAATTTCGCCCCAAATTCCAACCATAGGATTGGTAGTTTCTGCTTTTTAAAAATGTTCTTAATAATTTGGTAGTCATATCGCCTGCCATAAAACCTGGCATGACTAGAACAGGGTGACCGTCACCTTTAGGCGCAGTTTGTAATATTGGGTAACTGAGCGCAAATCCACCAGCTTCAATGAGAGTTCTAGCTTCCAACGCCAATTTGATTAACGAAGGAGATTTAGGTTTCTTTTTATTGCCAGTCATGATTGCAGTGCTCATATATTAACTACCTTATTGTGTAACACCCATTTGATACAGATGTATTTTGAAATTTAACTTTGTTTTTATTTTGATTCTAAAGCTAAAACGGCTTCTTCTAATGTATTGGCTGATTCCCTCAAATAACGAGAGAACTTAGAAACATCTGGCATCACATTTGAACTACTCGTCGGACTTATTGATAACACGCCATTGTAACTAAACACTGGCAAAATTAATCCCATACCATCAAATATAGGCGCCATACCCATATGGGCGAGCATCTTTTTACCATTCATATAAAGTGGTATTTGTGGACCAGGTACATTGGTTATTACCAAATTAAAAATAGGTGAGTGGTATTTGGACACATTCATTCGAGTGTACAAGCGAGCAGCTTGAGCACCTAATCCAAAAGGAACAAAGTCGGCATAATCGGTTAATTTTTTAGCTCCAATTGCCCCTTGATACTGTTTTCCTCGTTCAGTGTTAGCCTGTAAACGTGTTAGTTGCTTAACTGGGTCTTCTTCATCTGTTGGCAACTGAATTAACATGGCAGATACTTGATTGCCCATATCGTCTTTTTCATCTTTGGTGCGAGTTGATACTGGCACCATAGCAATCAGTGGCTTTTTAGGTAGCTCGTCTTTTTCTAGTAAATAACGTCTCAGAGCTCCGGTACAAATTGCCATGACGACGTCATTTAGAGTAGCACCTTTCACAGCGTTTTTAAGCGCTTTGATTCTAGGAAGTGATAGTAGAGCCGTATCCCATTTACGTTCGGCTGTTACCGGCTTGTTTAAAATACAACGAGGTGCATTCATAATAGTGCGTGGAACATCACTCGATTGAACGCGAGATATTTTACCTGCAGCTAACGTAGATTTTGCTGTTTCATAAAGCAAACCTGGCAGTTTAAATGGGCGTTTAACATAATTCATTGTACTTTTATAAAGCAAGTTAATATCACCCGGAACCGGCTCTAGTTTCCTCTCTTTTTCTGGCTCTATATGCCTTGGCTCCTTTGTGACATCAAATAATAAACCTAACATAGCGGAGCCAGAGGCACCGTCAATTGCTGCGTGGTGTATCTTGCTAATTACGGCAACAGAGCCTTTTGGTACTTGCGGTATATTGTCTAATCCTTCAACAAAAATGAATTCCCATAAGGGTCTAGTACGATTTAAAGGCTGGCTAAAAGCGTGAGAGGTTAGTCGTCTCAGTTGTTTCCAGTCACCGGGTTTAGGCAGTGCGGTATGTTGGAGATGTAGTTCAATATTAAAGTCAGGATCATCTATCCAATAGGGGTGATCGATGCTTAAAGGCACCTCAATGAGTCTTTGTCTTAATCTAGGTGCTAAGTGTATTCGATTAGCTAAAAATTCTTTAAATTCATCAAAAGTAAGAGAACCTTCATATATATCAAGACCTCCGACATGCATAGGCATGTTAGGTGTTTCCATATAAAGGAATGATGAATCTAGTCCAGTTAATGCTTGCATGATATTGACCCTTTTTTATTAGCTCTATTTGGGTAAAGTTGGTGAGTAATTAAATAACTTTACCAGTTTTTATTAGAATAGGCACTCTAATCACTGGTTTTGTGGATAGCTACCATTCTATAATTCGGTAACAGTTTTCAAATTGGCTAGATCTATTTTTATATATTTAAAAGAATTGTGTATACGTTTATTGGTTCGAGCGGGGCAAGTTAAAAGTGCGCCGCTTGAAATAACGGAAATAGAAAACATGATTAATCACTGGTTGCCTCAAAGTTATGACTTTGAAACTCCAGGGGGTAATGCAGAGTTAAAGTTACTCAAGCTAAGTTTAACTAGTTTAGGTCAAGAAAATAAATCGAAAGAAAATGCGTTATATGCAATATTATTTTGTAATTTTAAAATAAAGGTGAATCGCTCTGTGATTTTTAATACGCACCTAAACTTAAAAATCACAGCTGTTCCTGATTACTCAATCGAGAATCAAAGTATAGGGGTTGCTAATACTGAACTCAGTAGCATTGAATTAATTAACGGTAAAGATTCATTTATTAAAGACGTCAGCAACTTAGCCAATAGTGTTTTACCAACGCCTTTAAAAGGGCTATTCAATATGGCTATGGCGTCCAGTACGGTAATTTTGGGTGAGGACGTTATGAGTGGTATGACTCGTTATCTTTCTATTTATAACTCTGGAAATCAACAAAAAGTGATTGATTATCATCAAAAGGATATAGAGAAAAAAATTATTGAGTTGAGTCAAGATCAAGATTTGCGATACAAATTGAACAAATCTAATTTTGAAGAAAAACTATTTGCCGATTTTGGGAAAAAAATAAAAGTTGAAGATAAAAAACTTAACTTTTATTTTGTATAAGAAACATCTTCAATGATATCAGATTGGTTTTTTTCATTTAAGTTCTCGCCAATATCATCAATGTTTAGTTCAAAATCTTCTACAGAGTTCTCTAGCATTTCAAAAGCTTCTTTAAAGTAATTAGCCAAAGGGGCGAGTGATTTTATATCTTTATCACAACATACAATGCCAACATTGGCGACATTGTTATAGGTCATCAAAGTAATATTAACACCACCGCCTGCGGTAATGGTTGAAATAGGGTAGATTGATTTTAGTTTTGCATCTTTGAAAAACATTACTTCTCTCGGTCCTGGAACGTTTGAAATTAAAATGTTTGCAATTGGGTTAACAACATTTGATAAATGTAAAATCTCATACAATAAAGCAAAAGATTGGATAAACACTGTGTAATAAGCAAAAGCACCTGGTCTAGCCCGCTTTGCGGCTCGAATGACAATTCGGTGGTTTTCGATGATTCGTCTTAATCTTAAATAAGGATCTTTTTTTCCGTGGGCTAACTCTACCGGTACAATTGCTATCATATTGCCGCCCGAGGTATCCCCGGGTTTTCTCAAATTTATGGGCATGTTGGTAAATAGCGGTTTATCAAAGGACTGTCCTAACTCACTTAAAAAACGATGAATCCCAATATCAAAACTGCATAATAATATTTCATTGACAGATGCTCTTAATCGTTTGGAAAGTGCTTTAACTCTATCAAACGGTAAATCAAGGCTAGTCACCACTCGACCTTTTTTAACTTGCCCAGTAAGAATCGTTTTTGTGCCAGTAAATGGAACGGGCATGTAGTGTTTGTTTATTCTTAGTAACTTGAAAAGAACACGAACCAAGATCCAAATAAAATCTTTTGTCGCCATCAAAAAAGAAAAAATGTTGCTGATTGATGTCAATAAAAAATTATTTTTTATTGGCGCCGTTCTCTTTGGTTTTTTAGTGGGTTGCATGGCCCAAATCGGCATAAAATG
>JBMYPE010000192.1:0-4524 GCA_049600015.1 Kangiellaceae bacterium | reverse complement strand
TGAAATACGTGATTCGAGCTTTTCGATTTTAATAGGAAGCTCTTCTAATTGTTTTTTCTCGGCAAAAGTTAATTTCTTTCCTTCGGTTTCACTTTTTTTATTTGTCGAACTTGCGTTCGAGCTTTTATCACTTTTTTGCTGTGTAGGTAGATGAGCTTCATAATATTTAACCCAATCTTGATAGCCTCCTATAATCTCAATAATTTGAAATAAATTTGCACCAATTGAGTCCTTATTTATGTCCGATAAATCCATATGCTCTTTTTGCAGGGGCAACTCATTATCAAAGACGAGTAGTTCACTACAACAATTATCTAAAAATACTCCGTCATGGCTAATAATGATAAAAGTAGCTTTCATCTCCACTAGCATTTGTTCTAAAATTTCTAAAGTTTCAACATCTAAGTCATTGGTTGGCTCATCCAACACAAATAAATTTGCGGGCCGAGTGAACAGTTTAGCCAATAATAAGCGGTTTATTTCACCGCCTGAAAGTGAGTGTGCGGGAGCTCTCACCCTATCCGGTGTAAAATTAAAATCTGCCATATAACTAATGACGTGCTTTTGTTGCCCATCCACCATGACAAAGTCTTTACCATCGGTTAAATTATCGGAGACAGATTTTTGTAAATCTATTCCATCTCGCAATTGATCAAAGTAAGCGACTTCAATGTTTTCACTGGCATTTAGCTCACCTTTAAAAGGTGGGATTTCGCCCAAGAGCGTTTTAATAAAGGTCGTTTTACCACATCCATTATTGCCCAAAATACCAATTTTATCGCCTTTTTGAATAATGGATGTAATAGGTCTAGTCAATGCTTGGTCATATCCAACTTGCATTGATTTCATTGAAGCAACAATTTTACTGCTTTGTGCTGAAACGGTGGCATTAAAGCTAGCTTTACCTATTTGGTTTCTACGCTCAGAATGAGCTTGGCGCATTTTCTTTAATGCTCTAACCCTTCCTTCATTTCTGGTCCTTCTTGCCTTAATACCTTGCCGAATCCACTTCTCTTCATTAGCTAATCGCTTGTCAAACTCAGAATTAGTTTTTTCTTCATCTTTTAATTGTTGAGCTTTAAGCGCCAAATAAGATTGGTAATTGCCCGGATAATTTCGTAAATGCCCTCGATCTAACTCCATGATGCGATCTGAAACTTGATTAACAAAATGCCTATCATGCGAGACAAAAAGTAATGCCCCTTTAAAAGAAACCAATTGAGTTTCTAACCATTTGATACTTGCTAAATCAAGGTGGTTTGTGGGCTCATCTAAGATAAGCAAATCAGGATTTTGTACTAGAGCCTTAGCTAATGCTGCCCTGCGTCGCCATCCTCCGGATAAATTTTCCATCTTTAAATCGCCATCTAATGATAAACGAGATAGCGTTTGAGATACTCTTTGCTCTACCGCCCAGCCCTCGGAAGCGGTAATTTTTTCCTCTAAGGATTCTAGTTTAGGCGATGTGCAATCTTTCACGATTAAGTCTTGATACTCATCAACTAACGCGATGACATCTGACAAACCTGATTCGACAAATTCACGTATGGTGTGTGATGTTTTTGCGGGTAATGCTTGAGGTAAAAAACCAATTCTATGGTGACGCGAGCGATTGATACTACCATCATCGGGCATCACTTCTTCGTTGATTAATTTAAGCAGAGTCGATTTTCCGGTGCCATTTCTACCTATGAGGCAAATTTTTTGTCTTTCTTCCACGACAAACGAAGCGTTATCTAATAGCACTTGTGGACCATAACTCAGACTAAGGTTATCACCTCTAATCAAGGACATGAATACGATCTAACTTTCTATCTAAAAAGGGCGGGCATGATAGCAAAATTAATGCCTCATTAATACCAGATTTAGAATTAACCAAAATTACAATTTTTAATTGTGCAAAAGTCTAAAAATGACTTTTCAAATCAGACTTAACTAAATTTGTGGGAATAAAAAAAGGCGGATATTCCGCCTTTCAGAATTAAGCTTTGTTAGCGTTGGTTCAGCATTGGTCAATCAGAGACTGGGCTTCTTGCTTTTGCTGTTCCGTTCCATCAGCAACAACTTCAGTCAGTATTTCCTTTGCTCCGTCTAAATCTCCCATGTCCACATACGCTCTCGCCAGATCGAGTTTTGTTGCAATTTCATCACTGAGTGTTTCTCCAAAATCAATGCTTTCATCCCCATCTTCTGCAAAATCAAAGTCATCATCAATATCTAATGATATATCGCCGTCATCATCAATATCGATACTCAGCTCTTCATCACCTTCTTTAATATCTTGTTCAGTTAACCCATCGTTTAAATCGACGTCATCTGCCAAATCTAGAGAAAACTCATCTTCCAAGGAATCATCATTTTGATCATCAGAAACTTCACTTGATATCTCGTCTGCATCAAATTCATCCAATTCATCTAAATCAAGGTCATCCAAATCATCTAATGCGTCATCATCAGCACCGATATTGGAATCAATATCAGAAGCATCTAGACTTTCTAAATCTTCCAGATCAAGATCATCCAAGTCCTCAATCTCATGAGAATCTTGATCGTCATTATCTTCGTCTTCTTTGAAATTTAATCCAAATTCATCATCTAACTCCGCTGTACTTTCTACAGAGGACTCTTCAGAGAGATCGATGTCAAAATCTTCTTCGTCATCATCACCAAAAATATCTTCAGTGGACGGTAAATCAAACTCGTCTTCATCTTGATCATCGGTTAAATCTTCACCCCAAGCTTTGCTTTTCATTTGATCAATTTGATCTGCCCATTCATCAGCGTCAACAGCATCTTGGACTTCTAGGCTTAGCCTTTCGAAACCTTCTTTATTATCACTTTCAGCGTAACATTCCATTAATTTAACTTTATAATCAGAACGTATCGGGTTGTCCTCAATCGCGTCAAGCAACAAAGCCTCAGCCTGATCTATTTTTCCATAAGCAATGTAGATATCTGCTTCGCCTAGCGGATCAAACGCTTCTCCTTCATTCTGGTTAAGCCCGTCCTCATCGTCCATATCGAGTTCAACTAACATATCATCACCCACATCAGGTAACTCAAATGCTTCCGTAGTATCCATTGAGCCCGCACCAGTTGAAGCAACTAAATCATCTTGAAAAGAATCATCTTCCATGCGCTTTTTCATTCGCCAAAAAACAACTAATAAAATAATCACGACTACCGCCGCTATTCCGCCCCACAACAGCTCACCACTATCCATTATTGAGTCCAAAAAGGATTTTTCTTTAGGTTTAGTGACTTGGAAAGGAACCTTCGCTTTTTGCTCTACTTTAGTTTCTGGCTGACTATCATTAGCAGAATTTTGATCAGCCGTCGTATCCAAACTTTGCGCATTATTTTGTGACTCACTTGTATCCGATAGCCCAGCACTCGAATTTTCGTCTGAGTCTAAATCTGAAGTTTCATCAATTTCATTATCTAAGTTTTCATTATTCGCTAAAACTGCTAATTCTGCATCTTCGACATCGACACCTAAACCACTAGCTTCACCAACATTTTCAGCTTTTGCTAGTATCTCTGCCAACCTAGCCCTTAATTCATCATTTTCTGCTTGCAACGTCGCACTTTCTTCCTGGGTTTTAACCAGCTCATTCTTCAAACCTTCAATTTCATCTGTGTCAGCACCGTAACCACTCGCATTTCCATCACTACTTGCTGTTGCTAAACTTAATCTAGCCCCTCTGTTTCCATCGCCGGCACTAGAGCTATCATAGGATGTGCTATCAACAATATTTCTCGCACCACCAGAACGCCATTGTCGATTCTGCATCACAACATCTTGTAGAGCTGCTCTTTGAGGAACATTTTGAATAGTAGATTCGGAAGGAATATCGAGAACCTTTCCACGCAGCAAGTTATTGATGTTGCCATTAGAAAAAGCGTCAGGATTAGCTCGATAAATCGCCACTAATGTTTGATGAATACTGACATTGTTACTTGGGCGAACTTTGCTGGCGATACTCCAGAGCGTGTCAGTGCTGCTTACAGGACCATATTGGTTTCCGTCGTAACTTTGCGATCTGGTTTCTTCATTGCCATAACTAGATTGCGGAGCTTGAGACTCCGCATTTTTTGGTTGGTTTGAGTAAGATGGTTCTGGTGTGTTAGTTTGTTGTTTGCCTTGGCTGACTGTTTGCTCAATCGTTGAAGCCGTGACCTCTTCAAAAATTGGAGGATCTAATAATAGTGTGTACTCACGATAAAACTGTTGGGCTGGTGTGTTAAGTTCTATTAAAAAATTTAAGAATGGTTCCTTTACGGCATCATGCGTTGTCAATTTAATGACTAGCTCGCCTTTGCTATTTTTTATTGTTTTGAACTTAATCTTATTTAAAAAGAAAGGTTTATCAATTCCACTCTTATCAAATGCATTTTGACTCGCAATGGACGCTATAACCTCGTATTCTGCCAAGTCACCTGGAGAGAGAATTTTTATTTCAGCGTCTAAAGGTTGGTTCAACCCAGAAGATTGTTCGATATCTCCTAGCCCAACCGCAGTGA
>JBMYPE010000191.1:0-4525 GCA_049600015.1 Kangiellaceae bacterium | reverse complement strand
TTAATCGTTTCTCTTCTAATATCAACTCGCCAGCAAACTTTATATCATTGACTTTAAATTTGTCGCCTTCATCAACATTGATTGTAATATAAATTCCTTTTCTATCTGGAGAAATTGAAACTTGAGTTGAGGCTGCATTGTATTTCAAATAGCCTCTATCTAAATAATATGATCGCAAAGTTTCTAAATCACCAGATAACTTTTCTCGAGCGTATTGATCATCACTAGTGAAAATTGATAACCAACCTCCTGTAGACAATTCAAATTGATCCAATAATGTTTCATCTGAAAAAAGTTTATTGTTAACTATTTTTATTGATTCTATTTTTGCTGGATCGCCTTCATTTACGTCAAACTCTACAATGACTCGGTTGCGCGAACGACGTAATATTTTAGAAGTAATATTTACTGAGTACTTACCATGAGAGAAATACTGATCTTGCATGCCTCCTATAATATTTTTAATCGCTGAAGGATTGTATATTTCGCCTTTTGCAAAGCCTGCGCCTTTCATAGCTTCCAAGATCTGTTCAGTTTTAATATCACTATTACCATCAATAGTAATATCTAAAATTGTGGGCCGTTCAATAACATCTATTAATAATTTATTACCATCTCTAAATAAACGAATATCATCGAAGGTTTCTGCACTAAATAAAGTTCTTACAATTAAAGGTATACGTGAAACTTCTAGCTGTTCGCCTACTTGCAAAGGCAACATATTAAAAAATGTTCCTAGCTCCATTCTTTGCAAACCTTCTACATTAATCTCCTCTACAATAAACGAATCAGCATTAGCACTAGCTTGTACTGAGGATGCAGAAATCGATAACAAATTAACTGACATTAATAATATCAGTACTGAAGCTTTTTTGAGTAATACTGTTTCTAACAATGTATTTTTGAAAATCTGAATCTGCATCTATGAATAACTTCTTTTTAAATTGGATCGAATAATTTTAAATTCGTGAAAAATCATTAAATATAGCAAATGCCATTAAAGCAAATACCATCATCATCCCTACTTGTAACCCTAACTCCTGAGTTCGTTCAGAAAGAGGTTTCCCCTTAACTAACTCAATAACAAAATATAATAAATGACCACCATCTAACATAGGTACCGGCAGTAAATTAATAAATCCTAAATTGACACTTATCGCGGCAATAAATAGTAAAAAACTAATCAAGCCGATATCGGCACTGGCTCCCGCTCCTTTCGCTATCGACACTGGCCCACTTAAACTTTTAGCGGAAATTTCTCCACTAAAAAGCTTGATGAAGATGCGGGTAGTTAACGCTATCATATTGTAGGTTTTATCGATAGCTTTACCAAAAGCATCAATCACACCAAATTCTTGCTTAATCAAAAAAGGTTTAAAATCTCGTTCAACCCCTAATTGACCAATCGTCTTTCCATCAACGACCTGCGAACCTATGACTACAGGAATGAGCATCAGTTCACCATTTCTTTTGATTTCTAGTGTAACCTCTTGGTTAGCTGAAGTGACAAGAATTTTCGCCATATCTTTCCACAATATCGCACTTTTCCCATCTATCGAAACCAATCGATCGCCCACGCTTATGCCAGATTTATCCGCTGCACCTCCAGATTTAACGCCTCCAAATTCGCTAAATTCAAGAAAATGGTAAAATCCTAACGAGTGAAGAACCTCAGGATTGGTACTATCAACTTGCCAATCATTAATATTTAAAACCAACTCCCTTGGTGTCGATGATTGCTCATTTTTAACGGTGATTAAAATTTCACCCTTTTCACCAATCTTCGCCACTAGCTTTAGAGTAAGCTCTTGTAAAGTAGAAACCTTCTCACCATCTACCGAAAGAATTTGATCTCGATATTTTAAACCAGCCTTGCCAGCGATGCTGCTTTGTTCGATTTGACCTGCAACCGGAACAATAGCGTTTTGACCAGAAATAAATACCACCCAATAGAGAAGGATTGCCAATAGAAAATTAGCCACGGGTCCCGCTAAAACTATCGCGATTCTAGCCCAAACTGATTGACGATTAAATGCCATGGAAAGTTCAGAGCTATCCACTGGCGCCTCTCGCTCATCCAACATTTTGACGTATCCACCTAATGGAATGGCTGCGATTACATAGCGTACTCCATCTTTTCCGACTTTTTCCAAAAGCGGTTTTCCAAAACCGACGGAGAAAGTGAGAACTTTTACACCAAGTTTACGCGCGACCCAAAAATGACCGTATTCATGAAATGAAACCAATATACCGAGAGCGATAACAAAAGAGACAAGATTCCATAAAAACTCCATTAGTTCCCTCCCTGCAATTCATAAATTATAGATAGGGTTAATTCTCGCGCTTTTTTATCTTCCGCAAGCACCGCTTCAATAGAGTCCATAACAACATAAATTGCTCGTTCCAGCACTAAACCAATCACTTTAGCGATATCCGTGAATTTAATTTTGTGATCTAAAAATGATGCTACCGCTACTTCATTAGCTGCATTCAGAACACAAGGTGCGCTTTTTCCTACTTTGAATGCTTCTTTTGCTAAAGCTAAACAGGGATATCGCTTTAAATCTGGCGGAGAAAATTCTAATTTTGCTATACTAAAAAAGTCGAGTGGCTCCACATTTGCTTGAATTCTATTAGGCCAAGCCAAACAATGAGCAATTGGTGTTTTCATATCAGGGTTGCCCATTTGTGATATGACAGAGCCATCTATATAGGACACCATAGAGTGAATAATACTTTGTGGGTGAAGAATAATCTCAATATCATCTACACCAATATTAAATAAGTAACAGGCTTCTATAAACTCCAATCCTTTGTTCATCATAGTCGCAGAGTCAACCGAAATTTTCTGCCCCATATCCCAATTTGGGTGAGCGCAAGCTTGTTCGGGAGTTTTGGTAGTTAGTTCATCAATTGGTGTTTTTAAGAATGGCCCACCTGACCCAGTCAGAAGTATTTTATCCACTCCAGCCAAATTAACTTCTGCGTTGGTTCCCGCTTTAGGTAAAGACTGGAATATCGCATTATGTTCACTATCTACTGGCAACAAGGTAGCGCCATAATCTTTCACTGCTTGCATAAATAGATTACCACTCATCACTAGCGCTTCTTTATTCGCGAGCAAAACTTTCAATCCCAATTTAACTGCTGTCAAAGTTGGCTCTAGTCCATTCGCTCCCACTATTGCTGCAATCACTATTTGCGAATTAGCTAGTTTTGGCGCGTCTATAATTGCCTGTCTGCCGAAAAGAACATTAGTTCGACTATTTACGCTTGCGAGCTTCGCTTTCAATTTCTTTCCAGAAGATTCACACGCCATCACTGCAAACTCGGGATTAAATTGCATGCACTGTTGATACAAACGTTCAATATTAGTGTGAGCGGTCAATACTGACACAGAATAGTCTTGATGATTTGCTTTGATTACTTCTAATGCGCTGACGCCGATAGAACCGCTCGAACCTAAAACACAAACCTTTTGCTTTTGATCGTTTTGAGATGAGTTAGACATTAAACCACTCAAAATAACTAAAGCTTAAAAAATAAATTGGAGCAACTGCAATAGTACTATCCAGTCGGTCAAGCAATCCACCATGTCCAGGAAGAATGTTTCCAGAATCTTTAACATTGGCGGTTCTTTTTAAAGCACTTTCAAATAAGTCACCATAAACTGAAATGACACCCAAGAGTGTAATCACGGTTAAGTAAGTGAATTTATTATCAACATTAAGAGATAGATAATCGATACCTAACCAACCAATAATAAAACTTAAAGCTAAACCGCCAATTACCCCTTCCCAAGTTTTATTGGGACTAACTTTGGTTAATTTAGTTTTCCCAAACTGCTTACCAACAAAATAAGCACCTACATCGGCAGCCCAAATGATTAAGAACATAAATAAAATTAAAGAACCGCCATAAGCGAAATTTCCATCTCCCATGAGTGGATAGTCCGTTTGTCTCATACAAATAAACGAAACAAAAAAAGCCGTTAACAATAAAATCCCTAAGATTTCTCTAAATGCAGTAACGCGCCACCAATTGTTATTTTTACTAAATGTAATAACAATTACAAAACTAATTAATAATGAAACGACTGAAAGAAATAAAATTAACAATGGTAAATCGCTCATTGATATGGAAACTATATGAGGCCAACTTGGTGATGGCCAAAACACCAGTGATTCACTAAAATACCAAATAGACAAACAGCAACTAGCGACTAAAACTGCATATAAAGAATGGTAAGCTGAGCTGGGATGAGCGCACAATTTAGACCACTCTTGAGCCATAAAATAAACTAAAACAAGAATGATTGCGGTAAAATATTCTATGCGCACATAAAACAAAATAAATGCTAATAGCGGTAACAGTAATAATGCTGTAATCACTCTTTGTTTCAACATAATTAGTTCACCTTATCAACATTTGATGCGTCGCTTTTTATATCAATTTTTTGAAGCTGCTCACCCGTTTTTCCATAACGTCTTTGTCGTGTTTTATAGTCAAGAATAGCCTTGTCTAA
>JBMYPE010000190.1:0-4528 GCA_049600015.1 Kangiellaceae bacterium | reverse complement strand
TGGTAGATTTATTTTGTTAAAAAGCTCATAGCTTAATCCACTTTTGGCTTTTTGATATACAGCAATAATTACGTTATTCGACTTATCTGTACCATTGGCATTATTTTCTACTCCAACAATAACAATTTCTTTATTGCCGGTTCCATCAATTTCTAGCGGAATAATTTGGTGAGTTATTTCAAAGTCAACTTCAAAGCTCGCTTCGTTAAAATATTGTTTTCGTTTTTTAGCATTTAGATCTAACGAAAATGAAGAAATCACTAAGAAGGTAAGGAACAATTTTAATAATGTATTTTTTATCATATTTTTCTTTAAGTTTTAGTTTCTGTAATCATTATCCTACTCCTATTATGAAGGGAGGCTTAACAAACTCACAATTTAATTAATCTGCTAAAATTTTTAAATCTCCCCTAACCCCTCTTCGAAAAGAGGGGAACTGTTTTACTTCTCCCTTTGCAAAGGGGGACTCAAAGGGATTTTATTTTATCTATGACCTAAATATTATGAGTTAGTTCTTTTCAACTGCCAAAGCGCCAAAAGCCTGACAGGTTGGCATGATTTCAAGTCGGTTTATGTTCACGTGTTTTGGCTGACTTGCACACCAATAAATACTTTCCGCTATATCTTTTGCCACTAACGGTTCTAAATCTTGATAAATGGAGTCAGCCTTTTCTTTATCGCCATGAAATCTCACTTTTGAAAACTCGGTATTTGCAAGTCCCGGTTCAATATTAGTCACTCTAACACCAGTGCCACCTAAATCTGCCCTAAGGTTTAAGCTAAATTGCTCTACAAAAGCTTTTGTTGCGCCATATACGTTAGCGCCGGGATACGGATAACTGCCAGCAATTGAACCAAGGTTGATAATATGTCCGTGTTTGTTTTTAACCATCATTGGTAGGATCAGCCGAGTCATCCGAGTTAATGCCAATATATTGGTCTCTATCATGGTTTCCCAATCTTTAAAATCTGCTTGATGCGCTGGCGATAAACCTAATGCAAGCCCAGCGTTGTTGATTAGGAGATCGACCTTTTCTGATGCTAGAGACTGGGTAAATTTTTCAACTTCTGTCACATCATTAATATCGAAGCAGCTAATTTCACAAAGTTGTTGACCTAAGTTATCTTGCAAAGACTTCAGTCTATCTAATCTGCGTCCCGTCGCAATAACCTTCCAACCATTTGTTACAAATTTTATTGCGCAAGCTTTTCCAAAACCGGAGGTTGCGCCAGTGATAATAACTAGTTTAGGATTGTCTTTATTCATTTAAGCCTCAGTGTTGGGAAACGACAAATATGGCAACTTACGCCATTGGTGATATTCAAGGATGTTACCAGAGTTTTATAAAGCTACTCAAGAAGATCAACTTTAACCCAAATTGTGATCGACTATGGCTCGCGGGCGATATGATTAATAGAGGATCTGATTCACTTAAAGTTATAGCTTACATTTTGGAGAATCAATCCTCTATTAGTTGTGTGTTAGGAAACCATGATCTACATTTTTTAGCCGTAGCTTATGGGTGTAAAAGAATTAATCCAAAAGATACTTTTGCTGATATTTTGAACAGCGATTTAAGAAATGATGCAATGAGTTATTTTAAAAATCTTCCGTTAGCCATTACTAATAATGATCACAGTTGGTTAATGGTTCATGCTGGTATTCATCCTAGATGGTCATTGAACTTGGCTTTAAAACTTTCTCAAGAAGTCCAAGGCGTTCTCGGCTCTGGAAACGCTATTGAGTATTTTGAGAATATGTATGGCAACACCCCATCAAGCTGGAGTAATGATTTAGTTGGTCATGATAGGCTGCGTGCTATCACCAATATATTTACTAGAATGCGTTACCTTAAATCAGATCGTTCACTTGAACTGACGGAAAAAAATAACCCCGATAAAACGCCTTCACATTTAAAACCTTGGTTCGAGTTTAATAATGCTAGCTTGCATTCCAATCTGCTATTTGGGCACTGGGCTTCACTAAATGGTCATTGTTCTCGACAGAATTATTACGCTTTAGATACAGGTTGTGTTTGGGGAGGTAAATTGACTGCACTGCGTCTTGAAGATAAAAAAAGGTTTCAAATTTAGTTTTGAATTTTTCAGTTACTTTCTAAGGATTAATCCAGATTCCAAATCAATAATTTGAGAGGGTTTTTGCTCACAACACTTACCTGACAAAACACTAACTTGATCAATCACTTTATTTCGAATAGTTGAAATACTGTTAGATGTTGGTTTTTTATTTAGATTGCAACTAGTCGAAATAATAGGCATCCCAAATAATTGACATAAAGTTCTAGCGATAGGATTTGACGTGACTCTAATTGCCAGCTTCTCATGAAGTCCACTTACTAATGGGCTTACGTGAGATTGTTTTTCAATTAACCAAGTAGTGGCTCTGTTAGATTCTTGATTTACTTTTTGTTGTTCTTTTGCTGTCATTGGTTTAATTAAATGGCTAGCCTGACAAATATCACTTACTAACACGATTAACCCTTTAGTGTAGGAGCGTTTTTTAATTTGTAAAATGTGAGAAACAGCTTGAAGGTTTGAGGCATCACAACCTAAGCCAAAGACAGACTCGGTAGGGTAAGCAATGACACCGCCAGCTTTAATTTTTTTAACAGCAAGATGAATTTGCCAGCGGTTCACGTTTAATTTTCTCGTGCAAAGTTTCTAATTATTGCGTCAAAATAATTAGTTTAAAGTTGCCTGTAACTTTGCATCTTTATCAACGACTGCTTGTGCGTTGGCAACTCGATCATCAGCGACCGCTTTAGCGATATCAGCATTCCCAATTGCTAACATTTGAGCGGCTAAATAAGCAGCATTTTTAGCACCTGCTTTCCCAATAGCCACGGTTGCGACTGGTACGCCAGCGGGCATTTGAACTGTTGATAAAAGTGCATCCTGTCCTTTTAGTGGGCCACCGTCCATAGGCACGCCTATCACTGGTTTAGTGGTTAAACCTGCAACAGCACCGGCTAAATGGGCAGCCAATCCAGCAGCACAAATAAATAACGCACATCCTCGGCTTTCAGCATCTTTCACGTACTCATGAGTCGCCGCTGGGGTTCTGTGCGCCGATGTTACTTTAACTTCAGCTTCAATTCCAAGCTCAGTTAGAATTGTTAGCGTGTTCTGCATACATGGCCAATCAGAATCTGATCCCATAAGAATTGCTACAAATTGCTTACTCATTTTTGTTACCTTTAGGTCGAATGTCATTAATAAATCAGTCGCGCATTATACCAAAAATATAATTTATGCCAATTATGATTAAATCATTTTTGGAGTATACCCATTACACCTTGGGAGCAAACGAACCGACTAGTTAAGGTTTATTACTCAAATATAAACTCAAAACCCAGTGCATCCGGATGTGGCGTTTTAGTGTCGAATTGAATATGAACTTCGGCATTGGGCGGCATGAATTCTTTTTTAGAGCCTGTTTTTAAGTAGTTGCTGGGTTTAAATCGCCTGACCGCGACTTCATTGCCATTTTTATCACTAAATGCAATTTTAATAATGGGGTAAGGTTGAGCAAACTTAGCTTGATTCATTAATAAAACTTTAACATCTAAAGTCTTCTCTTTTTCCGGGTGTGGTGACACTTGTCGTTGTAATAATTTGATTTCATCCACCGCTCTTTTTGGTTTTAAATGGCAGGGCAAAAGGTTACACACTGATTTCATTGCCGGCCCCCATGTTTCGCTCCATGCAATGGCCTGTCGATTAGTCCAAATTTGAAAAAGCGATACAATTAGTAAGAGTGCTATGGAAGCAAAGATAATTTTTTTCCGAACACCAGACTGATTTTCCTCAACAATATCATTAAACTCATCCAAGGGATCAGGCTCTGATTCGACCTCTTCTATTTGAGCATTAATTTGTTCAGCTAAATTAGATTCTTGTTCAAAATGTTCGTCTGACTCATCAAATTTATCATTGGAATAGTGACTTTCATCAATATCTAGGTCATCTATTTCTAAGTTGTCAAACTCAAATCCATTCTCACCTTTAAAATGATCATCATCTTCTAATTGTGTCTCAGCATCAAACTCCGATTCATACTCGTCAAAAGAGTCTTCAATAAATACTTCTTCATTTAAATTCTCGTCAACCGATGAATCTTCATGTTCATCTTCGGTGGCACCTAGCTCAGTGGAGCTTGATAGCAAAGACTCTGAATCTAATAATTCTACTTGTTCGGGTGCTGGTTCAGCTTCTGGCTCTGGTTCTGGCTCTAGCTCAGGTTCTGGTTCAGGCTCAGGTTCAGGCTCTGGTTCTGGCTCTGGCTCTGGTTCTGGTTCTGGCTCAGGTTCTGGTTCAGGTTCTGGTTCAGGTTCAGGTTCTGGTTCTGGTTCTGGTTCTGGTTCTGGTTCAGGTTCTGGCTCAGGTTCTGGTTCTGGTTCTGGTTCTGGTTCAGGTTCTGGTTCAGGTTCTGGTTCAGGTTCAGGTTCAGGTTCTGGTTCTGGTTCAGGTTCTGGTTCTGGTTCAGGTTCTGGTTCAGGTTCAGGTT
>JBMYPE010000189.1:0-4541 GCA_049600015.1 Kangiellaceae bacterium | reverse complement strand
ATAATAAGTTAATTTGAATAAATCAACCACATTAAAGAGGCTCTACTTTGCCGTCGTCTACCATAGAACAAACCATAGAATCCCTTCGAAAAGAAATAGAAGAGCTTAACTATCAATATTATGTGTTAGACGATCCAAGTTTTCCTGATTCTTATTATGATAAGTTGCTAAAAGAACTCATTCAACTTGAAAATGAAAATCCTCATTTAATTACAGTCACATCTCCGACACAACGAGTGGGCGGGCAAGTGTTAAGTGGTTTTTCTCAAATTACACATATCACTCCTATGTTATCGCTCGATAACGTTTTTGATTCAGAGTCGTTTAATAAATTTTATGAAAGAGTTCAAGAAAAAATAGTCAAAAATAATATTTTAGAGAATTCCAAAGATGCATTAGATTTTACCTGTGAACCTAAACTTGATGGTTTAGCTATTAGCTGCCTTTATAAAGATGGCAAGCTTGTTCATGCCGCCACTAGAGGTGATGGAACAACAGGTGAGGACGTGACCCATAATATCAAAACTATATTGAGCATCCCATTAAAGCTCAGAGGCGATTTTCCGGATTTATTGGATGTTAGGGGAGAAGTCTTTATGCCTAAAAGTAGTTTTGAAGAACTCAATAAAAAAGCGATTGAGAATGGCGACAAAACCTTTGCTAATCCGAGAAATGCTGCTGCTGGAAGTTTAAGGCAGCTTGATCCTAACATCACTGCAAAAAGAAAATTATCCGTTTACTTTTATGCATTGGGAAACGCCGTTTTTAATGAATCCACCAACAATTTAGCGCATTCTCATTTTGACAGGCTACAACAGATTCAATCATGGGGTTTACCAATTTGTGAAGAAATCGAGTTGCGACAGGGGAAAGACGCTTGTTTAGAATACTTCGAAAAGATTGGCGAAAAAAGAAGCGAGTTACCATACGAGATTGACGGTATCGTTTATAAAATTGACTCAATTTTGCAACAAGAAAAACTGGGATTTGTTGCAAAAGCACCTCGCTGGGCAATCGCTCATAAATTCCCCGCACAGGAAGAAATGACAATTCTAAAGAGTGTGGATTTCCAAGTCGGAAGAACTGGGGCGATTACTCCAGTTGCAAGACTTGAACCTGTATTTGTCGGTGGCGTTATGGTGAGCAATGCCACACTCCACAATAAAGATGAAATTGAGAGACTCGATGTTCGAGAGGGAGACCATGTCATTTTGAGAAGGGCTGGCGACGTTATTCCTCAAATTGTGAGTGTCGTTTTGGAAAAAAGAGAAAGTAATTCGGTGGCAATTCAATTTCCAGAATCGTGCCCTATTTGTAACTCTGATTTAGAAAAAGAAATAGATCAAGCGATTTATCGATGTACTGGCGGGTTTATTTGTTCAGCTCAAAAAACGCAGTCGATTATTCATTTTGTGTCTAGAAAGGCAATGAATATTGATGGACTTGGAGACAAGCTGGTAGAGGTTTTGTGTGAAAACAAGTTGATTGATGACGCAGCGGATATATACAAACTTACATTTGAAGATTTAATCGAAATGGAGCGCATGGCAAAAAAGTCCGTTACTAATTTATTGGATGCGATAGAAGCAAGTAAGCAAACAACTTTTGCAAGAGTTATCTACGCTTTGGGCATACGTGAAGTGGGTGAAGTCACTGCGATGAATCTGGCTAATAACTTGTTGAATTTTGAAAATTTATATAAAGCAAATATTGAAGAGTTAGAGACTATTGAAGACATCGGGCCGATTGTCGCAAAACATATCGTTGCCTTTTTTGAAAATGAAAATAATAGGCGAGTGATTAATTCATTAATTCATTCCGGTATCAGGTGGCCAGAAGTCCAAGTTAAAAAAGATGCGGAGTTGCCACTATTAAATCAAACTTGGGTTTTAACCGGAAAATTATCACAACTTAAACGTAACGATGCTAAAGGCAAGTTACAATCATTTGGAGCAAAAGTGAGTAGCAGTGTCTCTAAAAATACTCATTGCTTGGTTGCTGGAGAATCAGCGGGTTCTAAACTAAAAAAGGCGAATGAATTGGGAATAAAGGTGATTGAAGAAGATGAGCTTTTAAACTTATTCAATTCGTTAGATAGCTGAATTTAAAATCGGATTAAATACCACTCCTAACTAACACCTAAAAGATTAGTTGAATAATTGGTTTTTGAAATTTTCTAAATTCCTCTCCAAATCCTATATGGAATTTTATGTGAGTCATATCTCACATGGAATTCAGCTTTCTCTGCATTCTTGCGGTTGCATAGTCCGCTTTTATCAAGATCCACCTTCTATATAATTCACATTAAGTCCAGACATCAATTTAACAAGGAAAATTTTAGTGAGCGAATCAAATCATCATTGGGGCATTTTTTGTAAAGGCAGAATGCGAGTAGAAGCATGTTTGGAATGTGGAGATTTACATCTTCCTAGTAATACCGAAGGGCAGTGTTCAAATGTTGAACTTTCGGAGAGTCAGATTGTAAAAGCTGGATACCAGCATTTAGATGATGCAGAAAAACAAACCAGCGAGTTGGAGTTTGATGAATCAATAGAGAGTGCGGCTTGAAATACCAAAAGAATGATTATTGAAAATGAGAAAAAATGAATTTATGATTTTCCAGTCTGTAGTTTGTTTATCTACTCCTCGTTGTCCTTGAGCGCCCCATTATTGGGGCTTTTTTTAATCCACAGTCGAATTCAGTTAGCGCTTGTTGTTAGAGTTAGGTAAACTATACGCCATCAGAAGAGACTTGGTGTCGGATCTAAATCATTGAAACAATTAATCCTTATCATCCTTTTTTTAGCGATTTTTTTAGCTTCTGCGCTATTTTTTTCTCAAAATGATTCACTGGTAACAGTCGATTATATTTTAAGTCAATTCACTTGGCCTTTAAATTGGTTGATGATATTTCTGTTTGTCGTAGGCTTTTTGCTAGGATCTTTCTCAATGTTACTCGGCCTAATTAATACACGAGTACAACTCGCAAAAGCTAAACGTCTTATAAAGCTCAAAGAGAAAGAGATCAACAATTTACGCTCCTTACCGATTAGTGATGAATATTGATTCATTAGTTTAAGATGAATGAATTTCTAATAATTATTGCATTTTTATTTCCCGTTGTTTGGTATTTTGGGTACCGAAACGGTAAAAAGCAGATGGATAAAAAGGCTAATAAGCGGCGGCAAGGCCTATCAAAAACCTATTTTACCGGATTAAATTATTTATTAAACGAAGAGTCTAATAAGGCGATTGATACTTTTGCGAGTATGTTAGAGGTCGATTCAGAAACGCTGGAAACTCATTTAGCGCTAGGAAGTTTGTTTCGAAAAAGAGGCGAGGTTGATAAAGCGATCAGAATTCATCAAAACTTAATCGCAAGACCATCTTTGTCCACGGAAGATAAAAATAGAGCACTTTTAGAATTGGGTTATGATTATTTGAGCGCGGGTTTGCTAGATAGAGCTGAAAACATTTTTAAAGAACTTAGCAATGATTTTCTGCATAAAGACACCGCCCTGGCAAAACTGTTAACCATTTACCAACAAACAAAAGATTGGCAAAAAGCGATTGCAACAGCGGCTCAAGTCTCTCGCTCCGGTAACCCTCAAACTAAAACAGAAATTACTCATTTCTACTGCGAGTTGGCGGAAGAATTATTACAAAATAAATCGTATAAAGAAGCAATTAACTACATAAAAAAGGCGATTCAAGTCGATACAAAAAGTGTGAGAGCAACGCTAATCAGCGGACAAATTCACTACTCAAGAGAGCGTTATAAGAAAGCCATTAAAAGTTTTAATGAACTTGCTAAAAGAGACATTGCTTTTTTACCAGAAGCGTTACCGCTAACTATTAGTAGTTATCTTCAATTGAAGGATAAGCAAGGCTTGTTCGCTTTTTTGCAAAATGCATTAAATAGTGGTGCTGGAATTTCTACAATATTAGCCTATGCAGAATTATTGCAATCTGAATCGGGAGATAAGGCTGCAGCTGAATTTATAGCAAAACAAATGAATACTCACCCATCCATTCGAGGGTTGTATTATTTAATTGACCTTCACATTGAACATGCCAGCGACACAGCTAAGCCGAGCCTTGTAATGTTGCAGCAGATAGTGGCTAAGCTTCTTCAAAATAAAGCCGTTTATCATTGCTATCAATGTGGTTTCGATTCTAAATCTTTGTTTTGGCAATGTCCTAGTTGTGCTCACTGGGGTAGTGTTAAACCTATTCAAGGAATCGAAGGAGAATAGATGTATGAGAAATAATAATATGGAAAACACTAAACCGATTATAGTCGCACTTGATTTTAACGATAAGCAAAAAGCAATCGAACTTGTCGAAAAGTTAGACCCTACTATGTGTCGATTAAAAGTAGGAAAGGAAATGTTTACCTTGCTAGGCCCTGAGTGGGTGAAGCTTTTGGTTGCAAAAGGCTTTGATGTATTTTTGGATTTAAAATTTCACGATATCCCTAATACGGTTGCAAAGGCTTGTGTGGCTGCAGCTAAGCTAGGCGTTTGGATGGTTAATGTCCA
>JBMYPE010000188.1:0-4541 GCA_049600015.1 Kangiellaceae bacterium | reverse complement strand
TGAAAATTGCAGCATTGAAAACTCCTAGTGCGGACATAACTCTTTCTAGTGAAATGGATGCCCAGACAAATAAAAAAGAAGAAACATCAGAATCTAAAACTGAAAATAATGGTTCGGAAGTAGAAGCTGATGCTGAAAAGGACACAACGGAAACAGACTCAGATGCAAACCCAGGTACAGACACAATTACAGACAAGGGAGCGTCTGAATAATGCGTTTGATTTCACTTTTAATTGTTAGTCTAATCTTTTTAGTCGGCTGTGATGACGAAATTGATATTTACGAACCCAATCCGTTAGTTGAAATAGAGAATGAATTTGAAACCAAAACGGTTTGGTCAGTTAGTATTGGCGATGGCATAGGGGACAGGGCATTACATTTAAATCCCGTATACGCCTACGATAAAATATATGTTGCTGATCATTCTGGTGCAGTAAGTGCTATTGAGCCTAGCAATGGAAAAGAAATTTGGCGTAAAGAGTTTGAATTAGACATTGCTGGAGGCCCCGCAGTTGGAAGCAAGCTTGTTGCCATAGGAACAAGTCAAGGCGAAGTATTAGTTCTTGATGCGGATACGGGGGATGAAAAGTGGCGAGCACAAGTCTCAAGTGAAATTATCTCCAGCCCCGCGGTCGGTGAGGGCTACGTGGTTGCTAGAACAGTTGATGGAAGAATATATGCTTTTGATGCGAATGATGGCACGCAAAAATGGTTTTACGATGAATCATTACCCGCGCTAACTCTTAGAGGAAATTCTGCACCCATCATTGCGGGTGGTGGAGTAATCGCTGGATTTGCAAATGGAAAATTATCTGTGTTTATTTTGGCGAATGGACAGCTAGCATGGGAAAAGAAAATTGCAACGCCCATAGGAAGTTCAGAAATTCAACGATTGGTCGATGTAGATATCCAACCTTTATTGGTCGGTTCATCGATTTTTATTGGATCTTTTAATGGCAACCTAGCCAGTTTGGAAATGCGCAGTGGAGAAGTGAATTGGCAAAGAGAACTTTCCACCTTTCAAGATATGGCAGTTGGTGATTTGATATTATATGCGACACATGAAAATAGCCATTTTAGTGCTTTAAACAGAACGAATGGTGTGATCCTTTGGACTCAAAAAGATCTCTATCGCAGGCAATTAACAGCACCTGCAGTGTATGATAAGTGGGCAGTGGTCTGTGACTTTGAAGGTTACTTGCATTGGATCAACTCCGCTGATGGAAAAGTTGTGAGCCGAGAGGAGATTGACTCTTCCGGTATTGCAGCGACTCCACTGGTGATAGATGACAATATTATTTTATTGTCCCGTGATGGAACTCTAACCGCTGTCACACAAAGAAAATAGTCTCTCAAACAGGGACCTAATAAGAGTTTTTAATAAAAGATATGTTACCAGTTATCGCACTTGTTGGCAGACCAAATGTCGGCAAGTCAACTTTGTTTAATCGTTTTACTCGGACTCGCGATGCGTTAGTCGCAGATTTACCAGGTCTCACCCGTGACAGACAATATGGTCATGCAATTCTCAATGAACAACCTTTTATAATTATTGATACTGGTGGAATAACCGGTGGTGAGGTAGGTGTCGATGGTTTGATGGCCGAGCAATCTATGCAGGCTGTGAAAGAAGCGGATATCACCCTATTTATTGTAAACGCGAGAGATGGATTAACTACCGTTGATGAATCTTTTGCTCAACAACTAAGAGCAGAAAATAAAGAAATTCATTTAGTAGTAAATAAAGTTGATGGTCTTGATGACAACACTGTTTTAACAGACTTTTATTCCTTAGGTTTTGAATCCATTTCTGCAATTGCAGCGGCTCATGGTCGAGGTGTTTCACGATTAATTGAGTCTGTCATTTTACCCGCAGCGGCAGAAAAAATTGCAAGCCAAAAAGAAACGGAAAATGAAGAAGAATTAAGTGACGAAGATAAAGACAAAAAAGGTCCTAAACTAGCCATTATCGGTCGACCCAACGTTGGGAAGTCAACGTTAGTCAATCGTATGCTTGGGGAAGAAAGGGTCGTTGTTTATGATCTACCTGGAACCACTCGCGATTCGATTTATATCGAAATGGAGCGACGCGAAAAACAGTATACTTTAATTGATACGGCTGGTGTTCGTCGTCGTGGTAAAGTAAAAGAAGCAGTCGAAAAGTTTTCCGTACTAAAAACCTTACAAGCAATTAATGATGCTAATGTTGTCATAATGATTTTTGATGCAAGGGAAGGCATTACAGAGCAGGACCTTAGTTTATTAGGTTTCGCCATTGATGCTGGTCGTTCTCTTGTGATGGCAGTCAATAAATGGGACAACATGTCCGAAGATAAAAGAATTGATGTGAAAGAAGCGATTACACGTAAACTTTACTTTGCAGAATTTGCAAGAATGAAATTTATTTCCGCTTTACATGGTACCAACGTGGGTCACTTGTGGGACGCTGTCGATGAAGCTTATGCAGGCGCGAGAGTGAAAATGTCAGCATCAAAATTAACTCGCATTTTAGAGTTAGTCGTCGCCAAACATCAACCACCAGCAAAGGGGCGCTTTAAAGCCAAGCTGCGTTATGCGCACCCAGGCGGACACAACCCCCCAAGAATTGTTATTCATGGAAATCAAACAAAATCTTTGCCCAAGTCATATGTTCGCTACTTAGAAAAAGCATTTAGAGACGCGTTAAAAGTGGTTGGTACGCCAATTAAATTTGAACTAAAGGAAAGTGCTAATCCTTTTGAGGGTAAAAAGGTAAAAGTCACCAAAGAGCTTATGGAAAAGTCTCGAAGAAATCGTGCTCGTTCTAAAAAAATTACCAAAAAGCAATATTAAAATAAAGGCGTGTATTACTTTTGAACCAACTCTTAAAAAGGATAAAAAGGAATAGGTTTGAAAGTAATACAATCTGAATATAAAAATATGAAGGAGAAAATACCATGTTATTGAAATCAATATTTAATAACCTTAGCTTAGGTCAAACCAACAAAGCTTTACTGTCAATTTTTGTTTTATGTGCATTATCCTCTTGTGAGCCAGCGTCAAATTCAACGAGTGAAGTTGCCAAGGTTGAAGCAAAAACTGAAGATACAAAAGAGCCAGCAAATTCTCCCAATCTTGAAACTAGAAAAACCTTAGCAAGCGCAAAAGCGATTGAGCTTTCTAAAAAGTTCTTAATCACTGATACGCACATAGATGTGCCGTATAGGCTAGAAGATAAATATGAAGATGTGAGCCATGCGACTGATGGAGGCGATTTTGATTATCCTCGCGCAGTCAGCGGCGGTTTGGATGCGCCTTTCATGTCAATATATATACCCGCAGAGCTGCAAAAAAAGGGCGGTAGCAAGGAATTAGCGGACAAATTAATTGATATGATTGAAGATATTGTAAATAAGTCGCCAGATAAATATGCATTGGCTTATTCGACTAAACAATTAGAAAATAATTTTTCTAAGGGGATCATTTCATTACCGCTGGGTATGGAAAATGGGTCGCCGATAGAAGGCAAATTAGAAAATCTACAACACTTTTATGAACGAGGCATTCGTTATATTACCTTGACTCATTCTAAAGCAAACCATATTTCTGATTCATCTTATGATGATAATCGACCTGCAAAAGGGCTCACTGATTTTGGAAAAAATTTGGTGACGGAAATGAATAATATTGGAATTATGATTGATGTTTCTCACATTTCGGATGACGCTTTTTTTCAGGTTATGGAAATCAGTAAAACACCCGTCATTGCGTCTCATTCATCTGCAAGACATTTCACACCTGGTTTTGAAAGAAATATGAGTGATGAAATGATAAAGTTAATGGCAAAAAATGGTGGCGTGATTCAAATTAATTTTGGTTCCACTTTTATTTCTCAAAAATCGATTGAAAATTATAATGCTTTTAAAACAGCGCGTTCCGCTTTTATGAAGATTAACGGGGTGGAAGAGTCTAGCCAAGAAGTAAAAGACTTTACTAAAAAATATCGTGCAAAAATCCCTTTTGAGTATGCCAGCACTTCAGATGTTTTAGACCATTTTGATCACGTCGTAAAATTAACCAGTATTGATCACGTGGGTATTGGTTCAGATTACGATGGTGTAGGAGATAGTTTACCCACAGGATTAAAAGATGTGAGCACTTACCCAAATTTAATTCAAGGATTATTGGATCGAGGATATTCGGAATCAGATATCGAAAAAGTGCTTTCTGGTAATTTGCTTCGTGTTTGGAAGCAAGTAGAAAATTACGCAAGTCAAAATTAATGTCATTGAAAAATTAATATAAATGAAAAATTAATTGGCGAGAGGCAACTGAACCCAAAAGGTTGCTCCGCCAAGTTGATTGGTTTTGTAACCAACTTTTCCGCCGATTTGTTCAGCCATCATTTTTGCAATCGCTAGTCCTACTCCTGCTCCTGAAATATTTCCATCTTGGTTGCTTTGTCTATCAAAGGCTTTAAATAAAGTTGGAATATATTTTTCTTCAATTCCTGCGCCATCATCACTCACTTCAATATTAACACACGATTGATTCTGTATTTT
>JBMYPE010000187.1:0-4557 GCA_049600015.1 Kangiellaceae bacterium | reverse complement strand
TTCGAACCTCCGACCGCCTGGTTCGTAGCCAGGTACTCTATCCAGCTGAGCTACATGCGCGTTATTCATTGAACTTTTTCAATTTGACAATACTGATGTCAATATTGAAAGGAGCGGTATTATCCTTGCCCACTATATCTTTGTCAAACCATATTGTCGTATTTTTCGAACCATTCTGTTGTCTTTGTCAAACAACAGATTCAAAATAAACAACTACATAAATAATGGCGGAGAGAGAGGGATTCGAACCCTCGATGGGCTATAAAACCCATACTCCCTTAGCAGGGGAGCGCCTTCAGCCGCTCGGCCATCTCTCCGTTTAATTTCTCTTTAATAAGTTTGTTTGAATAACTATTTTTCCACTTTCTCAAGTCTCTAAAGATTGACTTCGTAGCTCGATTCAGCGGGAGAGAATACTACCTGATTGATATAGAAAATCAATTCATTTTTAACTTAATTTTTAGTTAAATAAAAGCCCTGTTCAACCCATTAGAAAATAGAGCAAAAATACCTCTAATAGGTTGAAAAACGAACGATTAATCGTTAGAAGCCATTTCCTTTTCTCGCTGAATGCGCATATAGATTTCTTCACGATGTACTGAAACTTCTTTAGGAGCATTAACTCCTATTCTGACCTGGTTACCTTTCACACCTAATACGGTCACGGTAACTTCATCGCCAATCATTAGAGTCTCACCGACTCTTCTTGTCAATATTAGCATTGCTAATCTCCTAAAATTTTAAAGCAGTTAAGTTTGCTTCTTGTCCGTTAATGAGAAATTTGGCTCACGTATAATATACTAGACTAAAAAACAAATAATTGTATAAATAGGTATTTTATTTCTGGGCCTCTACCCATTCCTTAACCCAACTAATCGCTGCAGGTAATGCATTGGCATTAGTACCCCCACCCTGCGCCATATCAGGCCTGCCACCACCTTTACCATCAATTTTTGCGGTTAACTCTCGCATTAAATTGCCTGCGTGATAACGTTTAACAAGATCTTTAGTTACAACAGCAATCGCACTTACTTTTTCACCTTGGACAGATGCCAGTAAGATAATTCCAGATCCCATTTTGTTCCGTATTTGGTCACTTAAACCGCGTAATGATTTCGCGTCTAAGTTTTCTACTTGAATCGATAATAAATTTACATCACCGACTCTTTGCACTTGATTCAATAAATCGCTTCCTTGACTAGAAGATAACTTACTTTTTAGTTTATCAATTTCTCTATCTTGTGACTTAGATTTTAATATAAGTTGGTCCACTTTATCGTTCAAAGAAAGCCTATCTGTTTTGAGAGATGAAGCCAATTGACTAATTAACCAACTTTGCTTTTGTGTGTATTCTATCGCATTTTCACCAGTAATAGCCTCTATTCTTCTAATTCCAGAAGCTATTCCCTGTTCACTAATAATTTTAAAAGCACCAATTTGCCCAGTTTGCTTTACATGAGTGCCGCCGCAAAGTTCAACAGAAAACTCAGACATAGATAATACTCGTACTAGCTCGCCGTATTTTTCGCCAAACAACATAGTGGCGCCCAAGTCTTTAGCACTTTCCATATCGGTAACTTGTGTTTCTACCGTATGATTCGCCCTAATATGATAATTGACACATTTTTCAATCGCATAAAGTTCCTGTTGCGATATCGCACTAGGGTGAGAGAAATCAAATCTCAACCTTTGACTATCACAATGAGAGCCTTTTTGTTCGACATGCTCTCCAAGGAGTTTTATCAAGCTAGCATGTAAAAGGTGTGTTGCCGAGTGATTATTCGCGGTGTTTTTTCTTTCGTCTGAATTAACTCGTGTTTCTACCAAAGAATTGGATTTTAACGTCCCTTTACGCAGGATACCTTTATGTATAAACGCGCGATCGAGCTTAATCGTATCAGTCACTTCAAAAACAGCGCCACTTTCTGATTGAATTAATCCTGTGTCACCCACCTGTCCACCAGATTCGGCGTAAAAAGGCGTTTTATCTAAGACTAAAGCTGCTTCAGTTCCTTCAACAATTGCATCGACTTCTCCTCCGTCTACAATAATGCTTTCTAAATTCACAGTTTCATTTAAACTACTGTATCCTAAAAATGTTGTTTGAGAATCAATCGAAAGTTGATCATTGTAATCAACACTAAATTTATTTGCACTACGCGCCCGCTCTTTTTGCGCTTGCATGCATTTATCGAAACCCTCTGTATCAATCTGTAGATTTTTTTCTCTAGCGATGTCCGCAGTTAAATCAATTGGAAAACCATAAGTATCATAAAGTTTAAATAGTATCTCACCATCTATTTTATTAGATGAGTTTTCCTTCATTTCATCAATCGCTTGATTTAAAATTCTCATTCCTTGCTCTAGCGTTTTGGCAAATTGTGCTTCTTCTTTTTCCAATGTGTTCTTTATGAGATTGGCTTTATTATGTAACTCTGGATATGCCTCTCCCATTTGTTCAACTAATCCATCAAATAACAAATAAAAGAAACGTGTTTTAGCTCCAAGCTTATTACCATGCCTTATCGCTCTTCTAATAATTCGGCGCAAAACGTAACCCCGTCCTTCATTCCCGGGTAAAACGCCATCTAAAATTAAAAATGAGCAGGAGCGAATGTGATCAGCAATGACTCTTAATGATTGATCTGCATGATTCTTCACATTTAAAATATCGGCGATGTAACTAATTAAATTGGCAAATAAATCTATGTCATAGTTATTATGTCTGCGTTGCATAACTGCGGATATTCTTTCTAATCCCATCCCAGTATCGACGGAAGGTTTTGGCAAGTTATGCAATTCCCCTTTCGCATCTCGGTTAAACTGCATAAAAACTAAATTCCATATTTCTATATATCTGTCTCCGTCTTCCTCAGGTGTACCAGGAGGTCCGCCCTCAACGGAGGAACCATGATCATAAAATATTTCACTACACGGACCACAGGGACCAGTGTCGCCCATTGACCAATAGTTGTCTTTATCTCCCAACATCGAAAAACGACTTTGATCGATACCTATATCATTGAACCAGATATCTTTTGCTTCCGTGTCCTCTTCGTGAATTGTGATCCACAGCTTTTCAGCTGGTAACCCTAAATTCACGGTCAAAAATTCCCAAGCATAGGCGATAGCTTCTTTTTTAAAATAGTCACCAAAAGAAAAATTTCCCAACATTTCAAAAAACGTGTGATGCCGCGCTGTATAGCCAACATTCTCTAGATCATTATGCTTGCCTCCCGCTCGTACACACTTTTGAGAACTGGTTGCTCGGATATAACTTCTTTTTTCGCTACCTAAAAAGCAATCTTTGAAAGGAACCATACCCGCATTGGTGAACAATAGAGTTGGATCATTGCCTGGAACTAAAGAGCCCGATGGCACCCTTTGATGACCTTTTGACTCAAAAAAGGTCAAAAATGCTTCTCTTATTTCATTACTGGTCATGATTTGTGTCATTTATTATTACTTCTATTCTCTAGAATTAGTTTATCAATTAGATGAGCTGGCGAAAGCTGATTTAATTTGTTCAGGCTCAAACCCTTTGTATCTCATAAAACGTTCAATCTTTATTTTTTCTTCAAATTTAACTTCTTTTTCTTTACATGTTGTGGCAATCTTTTTTTCTAATACTCTACTGCACTCATGTTGCCAATCTATATCTAGTTCGCTAAGCGTTAAGTTTATTAATGCTTGACCAATTCCATTTTGCTGCAACTCAAACTCAATTCTCTTTCTACCTTGTCCTTTTGCAACTCTTGAGCGAATAAAAGCCTCGCAAAACCTTTCATTCGATAACCAATCTTGTTCGAATAAGAATTTAATGGCGAGATCTATGTCTTCGCTTGTGAATCCTTTATTTCTTAATTTAACTCTTAACTGTTTCTCACTGTGTTCTCTAATACCGAGCATTCGACAAGCCGAATTAATTGCTTTTTGGCTTGATTTCATATGGATGTCTAACTAATTATTCTAAAAGGAAAAAATTTAGAAGCTCAGACCCAAATACTATCAGATCATTTGACTGATTCAGGAGGGAAACTTTTTAGCATTAAATCGACACCCGCTAATACTCTTTGATTTCTCTGCGCCGGTGTCTGGTTTTTGTAAAATCCTAGTTTTTGGGAAACTGAACCTCTCCAGATCACTTCTCTGGTTTTTGCATCAACTATGTCCAAAAGTAGAGTTCCAATTTCTTATTCTCGCTCAACTGAATTAGCAATATGATGCGGCCATATGTAAGGACTATGATAATAGGGGTAATATCCCCATGTAGAGTAAAATGTACTCACATCTTTTTTCTTATCTGTAACATTGTGATTTCTTATTAAAAAATCAGCAGAACTTGCAGAATCAACCAAAGTGAATCCTTTCTTTGTTAAAACCGACTCAACAGCTAAATTTTGTCGTTTTTGTTGTAGAGTTACAATATCCGATTTGGACACCTGTTCTGACTCACCCTTCTCTTTTGGCTGCTTATTGTCTTTTGATTCATTCGAAACTGCTTCACTTTTCGGAGTTATCCAAGCAAAAGTTTTTAATTGTGAGAAGTTATAGCTC
>JBMYPE010000186.1:0-4561 GCA_049600015.1 Kangiellaceae bacterium | reverse complement strand
TATCAAGTGTGATAGCAGAACCAATATCAATGATTCCAGTTGTTTTTTTGGGGCTATAAGCCGCGATCACAGCCAACCATCGATCGCCCCCAAAACTTTCAAATTGCTTGTACGCACAAACGACTCCAGAAAGCTCACGAGTAGTTTTTGTTAACTTTGAGTCTATTTCTAATTGTTCTAATATTAAAATGAGTGATTGATTATCTGATGTTTTTCGTACAGATGAAATATATGCGGTAGATATTTTTGTTTCGGGATGTGTATTAACATGTAATATGTATTCTGAAAATTCTTCTATTGAGGACGATTGATAAAGATGTTTACTATCTAGCTTTGACTGCTCTGTTATGTCGTCTTCAACGATTAGAGTTTTAAGAAAAGTATTGCCCCAATCTACGAGTAAGATCATTTGTTTGCCCTTAAACTTACCTCACCAGAATAAAAGCTTTTTACTCCTTTTTTTGTCTTAACAATAATCGCACCATTTTTATCAATTCCTTTTTCTACGCCTTTTACTTTTTCCTTGTGAGTAGAAATAAGCACCTCTTGTCCAATGAAGGCACTATTCTTCTCCCAGCGTTTACTAAACATTTCAAATCCCTGAGAGATAAAAGTATCCACTGTTTTATCTAGCTCAATTAATAAATTTGCCATCAATGTCGTTTTATCAATAGGCGCTGACAAAATATCAGCTAAATTTCTCCAAGGTTGATCTATTTCTTGAGTGAATTTAGCTGGCATATTCCAGTTGATCCCTATGCCGATGTTGATAAAACTGTTATCGTTGGAATCGCCACTCGCCTCGACTAAAATACCAGCAAGTTTTTTATTATCCGACAGTAAATCATTCGGCCATTTTAACTTGACTTCTTCATTGGTAAATCGGTTTATAAATTCAGTTAAACCAATGCCAATTGCCAAACTCAAACCGCCAAGAACGCTTAATCCTACTGGCAAATCAATACCGATAGAGAAATATAAATTTGCACCAAAAGGTGAAACCCAACTATTGCCTTTTCTTCCTCGACCTTTTGATTGATGCTCCGAAATACAAACTCTACCCTGTTTGTAAGATTCAGATTTTACTGCTTTATCAATTTGAGAATTTATTTGCCATTGTTCAGAAATAAAACTAGATGTTGAATCCACTGTTGTTAGCAAATCAATTATTGGAAAGTAATTTAGTTTATTTGAAACTAATTGTTCCAATTTATCTTTATCGATTAAACTTAAACCATCAGGTATTTTGTAGCCTTTCCCTTTCACCGAGTAAATATCTATATGCCAAGATTGTAATTTAGCAATAAGTTTCCAAATAGCTGTCCGTGATACGCCTAGTTTTGATGCGAGATCTTGTCCAGAATGAAACTCTCCATCTGCAAGCGTATTGACCAGTAAGTTGATTCTTTCATTTGAAATTGTTTGCATTAGTTGTTTTCGAAATAGTTTGTTGAGTAGTTAGTTACATCGATACCCAATATACGAACTTCAGGTTCTAGTTTAATTGAATAGAGAGCTTCTATTTTTTCCATAACAAAACACGCGAGTTGCCAAATTTTAATTCCTTCTGGCTCTCCAAAGTTAACGAGCACCAGAGCTTGATGCTGATGTATACCAACTTTATCTTTCCGCAAACCTTTAAGTCCAGCATGATCGATCAACCAACCTGCTGCGACTTTATAACTATCGCTATTCTTACCAGCATAAGCAATCAATTCTGGAAATTTATCTTTAAGTTTTTTAAATTGATCGGAGCTAATAATTGGATTCTTGAAAAAGCTGCCCGCATTAGGTAAATCATTAGGATCGGGTAATTTTTCTTTTCGAATATTACAAACCCATTCAAAAACATTTTTTGGACTGATATTTATTTTATCTTGTGATAACTTTTTTAGTGGAGCATAAGTTAATATTGGTTTAGCTATTTTACTCAGAACAAAATTAACATAACAAACTAAATATCGACCTTGCCCTGCTTTTTTTAATCGACTCTCTCGATATGCAAATTCACATTCTCCATGAGAAAAAATGACAAATTTATTTTCATGGAGATCAAAACACTCCACACTTTCGATGACTTGTTCAACTTCCACACCATATGCACCGATATTTTGAACTGGAGCGGCACCAACAGTTCCAGGAATTAGTGCCAAATTTTCTATTCCAAAATAATTTTTATCTAAACATTGGCTAACAAATTCGTGCCAATTTTCTGAAGAAGAAACTTTCAAGTAAACACAACTATCAGTTTCTTTTGTTTTTTCAATGCCAAAAAATTGAGGATAAATAATGAGGCCTTTGTAATCTCCAGCAAAAAGTAAATTACTACCGCCACCCACGACTAACTTCTCTTTAAATTGAGAAAACTCTTCGGGAAAATTCTTTAATTCTTGAGGAGAATCTATTTGCAAAAAAGCTTCAGCGACTGCCTCTACTTTAAAGGTATTAAATTGTCGTAAGTTTTTATTGTAAAAAATTTCCGGCAAAATAAATTACTCTTCAATTTCCAGTTTATCTACTTTTTGAAATCCTCTGGGAAGTTTATTACCACGACGACCTCGCTCACCTCTATAGTGCGCTAAGTCACTTGACTTAAGACGTAAATATCGTTTTCCGGAGTATACAAGAATTGATTGTTCAGTTGAAACGACAGTTAAGGCAACGACAAACTCTTCTCTTAATTTTAGCCTTGCTGTAGGAATGCCGATTATTTTATTTCCTTTACCTTTTGCTAATTGCGGCAAGTCTTTTATGGGGAAAACTAAAAGTCTTCCTTCGTTTGAAATGGCCACACAAAGTTGGCTTTCATAATCGGTCACCGGAATTGCTGGTAAAACTTCTGCGCCGGAAGGTAAACTAATCAGCGCCTTTCCATTTTTTGCTTTAGTGATGGTATCTTCATATTTCCCCACAAAGCCGTAACCAGCATCACTCGAAAATAAAAATTGCTGTTCATTCTCTGCCATTAAGGTATCAACAAAATGAGATCCCGCAATAGGGTTTAATCGACCTGTTAAAGGTTCACCTTGCCCACGCGCAGACGGTAAACTGTGGGCGAGTTGAGCAAAACTGCGCCCGCTTGAATCGAGGAAAACCACATATTGATTGCTTTTTCCTCTGGCATAAGATCCAAAATCGTCACCCGATTTATAATTCAGTTCTCTTGCATTCACTTCATGCCCTTTTGCACAACGCACCCATCCCATTTTGGAAACAACCACTGTCACTGGTTCGCTAGGCATTAAGTCAGACTCAGTTAATGCTTTAGCCTCTTCTCTCACCACGATAGGAGACATTCTCGAATCGGCAAACTCTGCAGCGGCTTGTTTGATTTCTTTTTTAACCAGTGTTTTTAATCGTTGAGTAGAGCCCAAAATTAACTCTATTGATTTTCTTTCTTCAGAAAGTTCATCTTGCTCGCCACGAATTTTCATCTCTTCTAATTTTGCCAAATGACGAAGTTTTAATTCCAAAATTGCTTCGGCTTGTAAATCAGTAATCCCAAAATGTTCCATTAAAACGGGTTTCGGTTTATCTTCTTCGCGAATAATTTTTATCACTTCATCAATATTTAAAAAGGCAACTAACAAACCGTCTAAAATATGTAAACGAGAATTAACTTTTTCTAATCTCGATTCTAATCGTCTTCGAGTCGTTCCTGTTCTAAACCTTAACCACTCATTTAAAAATGTCACCAAACCTTTGACGCGTGGATTGCCATCAATACCTATCACATTCATATTGATTCGATAGTTTCTTTCTAGATCCGTGGTTGCAAAAAGATGTTTCATTAATACTTCAATATCAACTCTATTTGAACGAGGAACAATGACGAGACGCGTTGGATTCTCATGATCAGATTCGTCACGTAAATCACTCACCATTGGTAATTTTTTCGCATTCATTTGTGCAGCAATTTGCTCTAATATTTTTGACCCAGAAACTTGATGTGGTAAGTGATGAATAACCACTTCACCATCTTCCATTTCATATGCGGCTCGCATTTTTATGCTTCCACGTCCTGTTTCATAAGCCTTCTTTATATCTTCTTTAGGACTAATAATCTCTGCGTGGGTTGGGTAATCAGGTCCCGGAACAATTTCCATAATGTCGTCAAGATCAGCTTTTGGATTGTCAATTAAATAAATACAAGCGTCAGCGATTTCTTGTGCATTGTGAGGTGCAATATCAGTTGCCATACCCACTGCTATTCCGGTAGTTCCGTTAAGCAATAAGTTAGGAAGTCTTGCTGGTAAAACTTTTGGTTCTTTTAACGTGCCATCGAAATTAGGAACCCAATCAACAGTTCCTAAACCAAGCTCAGATAATAAAACGCCCGCGTACTTAGAAAGGCGAGATTCGGTATAACGCATCGCGGCAAATGACTTAGGATCATCCGGTGCACCCCAGTTACCTTGCCCATCCACCAAAGGATAACGATAGGAAAATGGCTGAGCCATTAACACCATAGCTTCATAACATGCACTATCACCATGAGGATGAAATTTACCCAATACATCACCCACAGTTCTTGCAGATTTTTTATATTTTGCTGTCGATT
>JBMYPE010000185.1:0-4562 GCA_049600015.1 Kangiellaceae bacterium | reverse complement strand
GCTGCATCTGCCTGAGGTGAAGCGTTTAAGTTTAATAGGCTGGTAATCATGTGCTGAACTTGTGACTTATCAGCAGCTCCTGTTCCTACAACAGCTTGTTTTATTTGCCGAGCGGAATATTCTGAAACGGACAATGCATGCTGAGCCATTGCAACCATAGCCGCACCTCGCGCTTGTCCTAATTTTAATGCTGAATCAGCATTTTTAGACATAAAAACCTGTTCAATGGCTGCCTCATCAGGTTTATATTCCTGAACAACTTGTGAGATACAATCAAAAATTTGGTTGAGTTTATCTGACAGGATTCCATCTTTTACTTTGATACAGCCGCTGGCAATATATTCAATGTTTTGCCCCTGCATTCGTACCACACCAAAACCGGTAATGCGCGAACCAGGATCTATACCTAAAATAACGGACATAGTTTAAAGTCAAAATAAAAGAGTAAAAAGAATTCTACCACAGAGGCAAAGAGTGCACAGAAAGAATGAATATAACAACTTTTAAAATACGTATTCTTTTTGGTTCTATTACCTATGCTCTATGCTTCGGAGCCTTTATGGTGAAAATATTTTAGGTTTTTCTTTAAATCTGTTCGTACGCCTCAGAAAGGATTTCTGCATTGGTATAAACGTTTTGAGTATCATCTAAATCTTCTAAACGGTCTATCAATCTGAGTAGCTTAACCGACTTATCCAAATCTAAATCTGCCTTGGTGGATGGCAACATTGAAATATCCGCTTCAGCTGATTTAAATCCTTTACTCTCTAGCGTTTCTTTCACTTGAACAAACTCGTTCGGTGCAGTTAAAATTTCAAACGAACCGTCGTCATGTGTTATAAAATCATCTGCGCCGGCTTCTAAAGACTCTTCCATCAATTGATCTTCATCCGCATCATCCGCAAATATTAATTGTCCTTTTTGTTCAAACAAATAAGCCACCGATCCAGAAGTCGCAAGCTCACAACCCGCCTTAGAAAAAGCCAGTCTCACTTCCGCTACCGTTCGATTTTTATTGTCGGTTAAGCATTGCACAAGAATCGCCGAGCCACCTGGCCCATAACCCTCATAGGTCAGTTCATCGTAATTATCACCTTCTGTATTGCCGGCACCACGAGCAATGGCTTTTTCAACCGTATCTCGTTTCATATTAGCGCCGAGCGCTTTGTCTATAATTGCCCTCAGTGATGGGTTATCTTCTGGATTAGGACCACCATTTTTTGCTGCAACTACAATTTCACGAATTAATTTGGTAAATATCTTGCCACGCTTTGCGTCTTGCGCTGCTTTGCGATGCTTGATATTTGCCCATTTACTATGACCTGCCATGTTATCTTCCTTAGCTCATTATTTGCGTCAAAGAATTCAAATCCCCCTCAACCCCTCTGCACAAATGGGGAGTAACTCTTAATTCTCTTCAACCTTTTTAATTACTGCTTTTATTGCCAACTCTTCAAGCTGTTCAACTGAGACTTTAGACGGTGCCGAGGTTAACGGACAACTAGCCGATGTGGTCTTTGGAAAGGCAATGACATCTCTTATTGAGTCAGCGCCTACCATTAACATGACCAATCTGTCTAATCCAAATGCGATTCCGCCATGAGGTGGACACCCGTATTTCAACGCCTCCAATAAAAACCCGAACTTATCATTAGCGTCTTGATCATCTATACCGAGAATTTCAAAGATGGCTGCTTGCATATCTTGTTGATGTATTCTGACTGACCCACCGCCAACTTCACAACCATTTAAAACCATATCGTAAGCTTTGGAGAGTGTTTGTGTTGGGTTTGCTTTTAGGCTGCTAACATCTTGTTCTTTAGGGGCAGTAAAAGGATGATGAAGTGCATGCATTCTTCCGGCGTCTTCTTCAAACATGGGAAAGTCAACCACCCATAAAGGTTTCCATGAGTCTTCGACTAATCCTCTATCCTTTGCGACTTCTAAACGTAAAGCGCCGAGCGAATCAGTCACTTTGTTACTTGCACCAGCACCAAATAATAAAATATCGCCTGCATTAGCATTGTTACGCTCAATGATTTGATTGATGATGTCATCATTTAAAAATTTGGCAATGGGCGACTGAACACCTTCTGTCCCAATGCCAGTTTCTTTTACTTTGATCCAAGCTAAACCTTTTGCACCGTAACGCCCAGCAAAATCAGTGTATTGATCGATTTGTTTGCGGCTCAGCTCGGCCCCACTCGGAATACAAATACATGCAACCCGTCCTTTCTCATCATTTGCAGGCCCAGAAAAGACTTTAAATTCAATATCTTTTAATAAATCAGCCACATCTACGAGTTCAATGGTAACCCTTAAATCAGGCTTGTCACTTCCAAACCGTTTCATTGCATCTGCATAGGACATTCTCGGAAAGTCACCTAATTCAACATTGAGAGTTTTGTTAAACAATTGACGGATCATTTTTTCCATCATTGACATAATTGACTCTTCATCCATAAAAGATGTTTCAATATCAAGCTGAGTAAATTCGGGTTGGCGATCAGCTCTTAGATCTTCATCTCTAAAGCAACGCACCACTTGGTAGTAGCGATCAAAGCCGCTCATCATCAACAATTGCTTAAATAATTGAGGTGACTGAGGCAGAGCGTAAAAAGAACCTTTATTTACTCGGCTAGGCACTAAGTAATCTCGTGCTCCCTCTGGCGTAGCCTTGGTTAAAATAGGTGTTTCTATATCTGCAAAATTTTCTGCTTCTAGAAAGTCTCTTAAATTTTTTGCCACTGTATTTCTAAATAATATCCGTTCTTGCATTTCGGGGCGGCGTAAATCTAGGTATCTATATTTCAACTTTAACTCTTCAGACACTTCTTCTTGTCCATCAATTAAAATAGCGGGCGGCGCGGAAGAGTTTAGAACCTCTAAACTTTCTGCGACAATTTCGATTGTTCCAGTAGTCATGTCTTTATTGATCATGTTGTCTGGTCGATTACGCACCACGCCAGTCAATGAGATAACAAATTCGCTTCGTAATTTTTCCGCCTGTTCAAATAATACTGGCTGGTCTGGCTCTACAACCGCTTGAATAACTCCACTGCGGTCTCTTATTTGTAAAAAGATCAATCCACCTAAATCTCGTCTTCTATGAACCCAGCCGGCGATTTGAACTTTTTGACCTTCCGAAACGGCTAATAAATCACCATTGTAATGACTTCTCATATTTCTACCTTTATGTGCTGTATTAGTATTCACTTAATCTAATTTGACAGCAATTATGTGTTCATTTGAAAACCGCGTATGTTACTGGATGTAAGGGGTAAAGTCGATATTCAGCCCTATTCTCTGCGTGCCGATTCCACTTTATTCTGGCAAAAGGCTCATTTATAAAAATAAATCATCTTAAACTGGAATTATTGGCTATTCTCCTCTACTTTTTAACTAAACAAATTAACTTTTTGTTACTTGTTAGTATAGCTGTTTCATTGCTTTATTAACCGGCAAAGGACGTTTGAAAAGGGGCATTAGCCATTCCATGAATCACGATCATAACGCTGCAGAAACCTTTATTTCAGTTGCACATGTCGCATCTGAGCTATTTAAAGCACAAGCAATTGCAGAAGAGTTATCTATCACTTCAAAAAATGCGCGCGCACTCGCCGTTAGAGCTGGATCAACTGCAGCAGGATTTAATGAAATAACTCGTTTTATAGAAGGCCTATCTAAGCTCACGATTGAGGCGGCTAGAAACGTGAATACGATTGCCATCTCGCAAACCAAAATCGCAGCGAGCCTGTTTAGAACTGGCGGTTTTATTACCCGTTTAAATCGAGTTCAGTATGAGCCTAAAGAAGGGCAAAGCAATGTAATTAACTCGATTTTTGACACTGTTAATAATGAACGTAAAGGTTTAGAAAGAAAAATATCGACAAGTTTGCGTGAGTTGATTGAGCAATTAGATGAAACCAAAATGGAGCTACGTGCAACGCAAGTCGTTTCCGTTGTATCAAGGGTGGAAGCCTCTAGAGCTACCGAAGAGTTTCAAAACTCTCTTAACGCCGTTGCTGACAAAGTGTCTAGCGCTGGCAAACGCATCAATTCACATTTAGAGTGTGCTAGACGCCATTTATCTCACGTTCACTATTAAAAACAACTGAAAAGAACTTTTATAAAGGATAATCAATGAAAGCGATATCATTATTTCAAGAAGGAGGTCATCAATGGATCTGTTTTGGAAGAGATCCCGAGCGGGACGAAAAAATTATTGATACTAATCAGTATATGATTATGAGTAACGATCAAAGCATCGTACTTGATCCAGGCGGAATCGAATTATTTTCGCAAATGTTAACTTCGGTATTGAAGTACACCTCCTTAGAAAAGATCACTGCCCTCTTTGCTTCACATCAAGATCCAGACATTATTTCTTCATTAGGACTTTGGGATCAATGTTTGCCCAAAGCAAAACTATACTCGCCTTGGATATGGGAATCCTTTATCAAGCATTTTGGTATGAACTCTATTCAGTTCGAAGGGATTCCAGATGAAGGCAGTAGTTTTCATTTAGGCAATACGGAGTTAAATTTTATCCCTGCCCATTA
>JBMYPE010000184.1:0-4570 GCA_049600015.1 Kangiellaceae bacterium | reverse complement strand
AATCAGAAGATGAATTTATGATTTTTCAAGGGCCGCTCAATATCAACTGGAGAGACTGGCGTCATAAATGGCATCCAACAATAGAAGATGGTGACATCAATCAATTTCCGACACATGATGATCCAAAAAGAATTGACTCTTGGGTTAGACAAAAGATACACGTTGAAGGGCAACCAAACTGGCAATTCGTAAAAATATTTTGCCATGGAGCGCAAGACCATAAATCCGTCGTTAGTGACACAACTGATCGAATGTTCAGTTATCTGGAAAAGAAATACAATGACGGAAAAAAGTATCGCCTACATTATGTAACGGCAAGAGAAGCTTATAATATAGTTAAAGCGGCCGAAGATGGTAAACAGGGGAACCCGAATACTTATCGAGACTATTTAATTCCACATCCTTTAAACCGATAAAGAGCTAATTTAGTTAGCCAGAGAAATTCAATTGATTAAGACACTAATTAAAAAATTCATATTGTATTTTGGTCCTTGGAGTCTTTTAAGAATAATTGAAAGACGTAAATATGGAGCTGGTGTTTCCATTCTTTATGGTCATCGAGTTTTGTCAGATAGCATTATTGCTAACAAAAATGATCCACGGCGTATAACCGGACATACTAGCGTTAGTGAAGTGGAGTCAGCAATTAAAGAATTGCGTAAAAGATTTAGTATTATTTCCATGGATGAGGCCATTTCTCAAATTAAATCAGGTAATATTTTAAAAGAGTCTGTTGTTTTGACCTTTGATGATGGTTTTAAAGATAATTTTAAGTATTTGTTGCCTGTTTTACAAAAACATCAAGTACCAGCCACTTATTATATAAACTCATCAGTTATTGAAACCAAACGTAATCTTTGGTTTCAATCGGTTATCAATTATTTTTTTGCGATCAAAGAAGATAAGGTAAAAATTGAAGTGTCTGATACCGAGTATGATTTATCTACGCCGCAAAAGCGATATTCCGCGGCATTTGATTTTATGCAGTATTTACAGACAAATTATAAACCGCAAGAGTTTCATCAAGTGATTGAGTCTATCGCTGGGGACAAGGCATTGCCACATGAAAGTGATTATCATTTAAATTGGAATGAATTGAAATTACTGGCGGACGACCCGTTAATTACAATAGGTGCGCATAGTTTTAACCACTATCCATTAGGATACTGTGATGAAGAATTATCTAAATTTGAAATTGAAAAATCAGTCACTGATCTTGAAGATAAATTAGATATCAAAATAAACCATTTTAGCTATCCTCGAGGGCACGTTGAAGATTTTAACGATTGGCATATTAGGGTTTTAAAAGAGTTAGGTATTTCTTCTGCGGTGACAACTATTCGAGGTGTTAATCGAAAAGGGCAAGATCTCTATCAAATCAAACGTGTTGGTTTTCCTCAAAACATTAGCGATGATGTCGAAGATTTCTTATGGCACGTCGGTGGCATACCTCAATTAATCGCTAGTTTACGAAGCTAAAAAGAAAAATATAACGATGAGATTAAGCACGCAAGTTATCTTAACCAGTTTAAGTAAATCACTTAAGCATGTAGGTGTATTTATTCTGGCGATTTTTCTGACTCGCTATTTTACTAAGTATGAGTACGGTAGCTATATTCAAGTGATGTTGATAGCAAATACAGTTATCTATTTAGCAATATTTGGAATTCCATCCAGCGTATATTATTTTCTTCCTCGTTCGAAAGATAAAAAGCGGATGATGAAAAATACCATTAGCTTATTGTTTTTGGTTTCCATATTGGTGTCTATCTGTGTTTATTTTTCTATGGATGTGATATCAAACAAAATGAACAATCCTGTTTTGTCGGATTATTCTTGGTTGATTGCTGCATTTATTTTGTTTCAAATTCCAATCAAATTATACGAACCATTCATGGTGACGAGCAAAAATGTTATGCGTTTTGTTGCTGTAAATGGTAGCTTTAATTTGGGATTTTTGTTGGTCATTTTAATTCCCGTTTTATTAGATTGGAAGCTTTATGATGTTTTACTGAGTTTATTATATTTTTACATCGCGCAGCTGTCTGTAATTTATATCATGATCTTTTATACCTATTTTCAACTTCAAGATGATCCTGAAGGCGAAACATATGATGTAGGAAAACAGCTTTCATATTCATTACCCATAGGTTTTTCTGGTGCCATTGCCCAATTAGGCGTTGCGGTCGATAAAATGATTGTGAGTGGTTATTATGACCCCGAAGAGTTAGCGGTTTATACTCGGGGCGCAATGGAAATACCAATGCTTAACGTAGTAGCAAATTCATTAGGTAATATATTAATGCCAAGGTTTGTTGAAGAGTATCGTTTAGGGAATATTGATACGGTGGTTCAACTTTGGCATAGTTCAATTCGAATGATGGCAATGTTTATATACCCGACTTTAGTGTTTTTCTTATTAACTGCCGATCATTTAATCCCATTTTTATTTACAGATGCATACATTGATAGCGTGATTATTTTTCAGGTCTATACACTTGGCTTAATTACAAGAATTACAAGCTATGATGCGATTGTCAGAGCGGTAGGTAAAACGAAAATTCTATTTAAAATGGCGATGTTAGCTGTTTTCTTAAATATCGTATTTACTGTCGCATTGATAGAGCTAATTGGCATAGTCGGCGCGCCTTTAGCCACCGTATTAGTAGGTACTACATTAAGGTTTGGTTATCTATTAATAATAACTAAAATCCTTAATATTAATATGCTCTCCGTTTTTCCTTGGGTTTCGCTTGGAAAATTATTGCTTTCTTCAGCAGTAGCTGCACTCGTTGTGCTTCCTATTTTGTCTTTTGATTTTACTCATCTAGAAATGCTCGTGGTTACCGGAAGTGTTTATTCAATGATCTACTTAGTAGCACTTCGTTTTAGCAAAGCGCTCGGAAAAACTGAGAAAAAATCAATACGAAGAATATTACCTAATAAACTTGGCTGGATAATTTAATTGGATGAATAAATTAACGGAAATCGTGTTAAGTAAGCGTTGGAAACTTGATTCTGAGACGATGAAACGTTTGGAATCAGTTGTTGAAAAAACACTTACTCAGTTATCTGCAACAGAGTTATCTTTAAATGATATTGAACAATTTTCAAGTTACTTCGTTACTCATGTTTATAAGTTATCTTTGACTCTAAATGATGTAAATAAAAATATTTATATTAAACTCGCCTATCTACCAAAAGAGTTTGAAAAAAGGCAGAGAGGTCGAATTAAGTTTGAATATGATTCTACACGGCAAGTATACGATTTATTTTTAAAGAATAGTTATGGAGCAAGTGTAGAACCTTTAGCTTACTTCGAAGATGAAGCTGCTTTTGCAATGCATGAAATGCAAGGCATTCGTTTGGACAATATTTTGATAAAGCAGATGCGTCCTTTTAGTTCCAACTCAACTGCATTGTTAGAAAAAAGCATGAATGGAGCTGGAAGGTGGTTAAAAGAGTTTCAACAATCCATGCCCATTCTCGCGAATACACATACTAACGAAAAAGAGTTAGAAGAACGTATTTCAGTTTACTTAAAAAAGGTATCGGATGAGACTGGTTCCTTAATAAATTCAAAGCTTGTTTCAGCTCTTGAAAACAAAGCTCATAAATTAGTTAGTGAATTTTCTGAAAGTGATTTTGAAAGACGAGCTAAACATAATGATTACGCACCGTGGAATTTAATGTTTGATAGAAATCAAATAGTTGGTTTTGACTACGCTGATTGTGAAATGGATTCCAAATATTACGACCTATATTATTTTAACCGGGCATTAAACTCATTTAAAATGAAACCGATTAAAAAATTATCCATTATTGAATTTTCAAAGCAGTGTTTTTTTGATGGATTTGGAAGTGACATAACGCTCGAACACCCAACTCGGCAATACTTTAATCTCTTTTTTGCTTTAGAACGAGTTCAAATGCTATTACGAGCTAGAAAAAGAAACTATGGTTTAGTAGGGCAGCTCAAATCTTTATCTCAAAGAAGACACTTGAATTGGTACTTAAAAGAATTGAAAAATTTGGCACGTTAGATAGTCAGTCAATCTTGATTTTGAAAATACTATTTAAGATAGATTAGTAAATCATATTTTGTAATTCGCCGTTAACTTTTTGAGCATTTTCTTGCCAATCATACCATTCGAAGAGTGGTAGCTCTTGTTCTTTTAGAGCTGTTCCTTTGTCAATTCCATTCGCCAGTTCATCTACATCGCATGCTGGAACGATGATGCCATACTCCTCTCTTGAAATAATATCTGGAACCGCACCAACATTTGATGCTAATACGGGTGTACCACATGATAAAGATTCTAGTACTACATTGGGGCATCCTTCTCTAAGGCTTGGCAAACAAAGTAGATCACAGGCAGCCATAAAGTTAGGAATGAGTTGATGTTCGACTCTACCAATCAGAGTTATCTTATCGGTTAATTTCAAGTTTTGGATCTGCATTTCTACATCATTTTGTAATGGTCCAGAACCTATAACGAGTAGTTTAACATTGTCTTTTTTTAATTTTGCAAATGCGCAGGCTTCTTCTGCCGCCGAGTTGGCCATCCAG
>JBMYPE010000183.1:0-4583 GCA_049600015.1 Kangiellaceae bacterium | reverse complement strand
ACGGGGTGACGATGTAGCGGATGAAGCAGATCGTTATGACTTGGGTAAAGGTGCTGGGTTTTATGTGAATGCGACTGAAGCGCCGTGGAACCGTCATTATCAAATGTATGACTATGTTGTTGATGAGCTGCCGGAATTGATCGAGTCCACTTTTCCAGTGTCTAATAAACGAGCAATTGCAGGGCATTCTATGGGGGGGCATGGTGCACTAACTTTAGCGATGCTAAATCCTGATCGTTACAGCTCAATGTCTGCTTTTAGTCCAATTTGCAATCCAATGAACTGTCCGTGGGGACAAAAAGCCTTCACAAGTTACTTAGGGAAAGATCAATCAAGATGGCAACATCATGATGCGAGCGAATTAATGAAAAAGGCAACACACTTCGTTCCAGCTAAAGTCGATCAAGGTGAATCTGATGATTTTCTGATCGAGCAATTAAAACCTGAAACGTTAGAAGCCGCAGCCAAAGTGAATAACTACCCATTAGAGTTAAATCTTCATAAGGGCTATGATCACAGTTACTACTTTATTGCGAGCTTCATTGAAGATCACTTACGTTTTCATGCCGAACATTTCACCTAATTACACCAAGGCAGAGGAGTACTTTTGCAATAGCTTAGGTATCTCTTCTGCGTTCACAGGCTTGCTAAATAAAAAGCCTTGTACCCTATCGCAACCAAGCGAACGGATCATTTCAAACTGTTCCTGTTGCTCAATGCCTTCTGCAGTAATCTTATATCCTAGGCTTTGACCCATTTCTATCATGGAGGCAATAAGCGTTTTAGCTTTTGAGTCTATGAGCAAATCATCCATAAAATATTTATCTATTTTTAAACAATCGACTTTCAGGTGTTTTAGTGAAGCAAAAGATGAATAACCGGTTCCAAAATCATCTATCGCTAGTAAAATACCCAACGATTTTAATCTCTTGATTATATCCAGATTTTTTTGATGATTTTGAGCAACTCCTTCGGTCACCTCCAGCTCAATATCACCGGGAATCACTCCCGTGCTTTCAAGTACTCTTTCCACAAGTGGCACAAAATCCACATCTAAAAAATGCGTGGGCGAAACATTAATCGCCATACGAATACTGGGTGAGCCTTCATTTTTCCATTTAATGACCTGCTCACAAGCTGTCATTAACACCCATTCGGTCAGCGGCTTAATCATGCCAATTTCTTCAGCCATCTCAATAAATTCTGTAGGAGAAAATTGATTGAGTTGCGGCTGGTGCCACCGACACAAGGCTTCAACACTTATGATTTTGCCACTATTAATATCAAGTTGAGGCTGATAAACCAATGACATCGATCGTTTTTCAATGGCCTCTCTTAATAGTTGCTCTATCTTAAATCGATACTCCGCTTTTTCTGTCAAGTTTTTTTGATAGAAAGCGTATCGATTTCTACCCAAGTCTTTAGCCGAATACAACGCGGTATCTGCTGCTTTTAATAATGACTGAGAGGTTTCACCATCTTTTGGGAACTGCGCAATACCGATACTACATGCTGGTATAAAACGCCTACCGGATAGCTCCGCAGGCTGTGAAACTAAATCGAGACAACGTTGCGCAACATTGACGGCGCTATATTCATTAGACAGTTCATTCACAACGATACAAAATTCATCACCACTTAAACGTGCGATATAATCAATGTTTCTTGTTGCCTGGTTCAGTCGTTCAGCTACTTCTTTCAGAAGTAAATCCCCAACATCGTGCCCAAGACTATCATTAACATATTTGAAATTATCAAGATCAATATATAACAACGCAAACTTTCTGTCATGACGTACTGAGTTTTCTATGAGTTCTTCGAAACGGATATGAAAATGTGTACGACTTGAAAGCCCTGTTAGCTCGTCATTAAAAGCTAAGTACTTTATTCTTTTTTGATTTTGATCTCGCTCCATGACAATGCCCGCAAGACGTGCAGCAGACTCTAAGTGCATTAACTCTTCTTTGGTAGGAAGGGCTGGATGGTCATAGTACATACCAAACGCGCCTAACACTTCGTCATTAGTGTTTTTGATGGGCTCTGACCAACAACATCGCATTCCATGAGGAAGTGCAGTTTCTTTTAACTTGGACCACTTAGGATCGGTTTCGATATTTTCGACAATAACACGCTTTCCAGTGTAGGTTGATGCGCCACATGAACCAACTTCGGGTCCATTTTGAAGACCATCAACTGCTTCGCAATACACTTTAGGTAAACTTGGTGCGCCACCATGTAAGAGCTTATTGCCCTCGAGCTCTAGCATTGAGCAACGCATCCCTGAATGTTGCTCTTCATATAATAATGCTATTTCAATATATATTTTTGATGCTGACTCGCCCTTAGCGATCATTTCAAGAATTTTGGCGTGTCGTTTGTCAAACAACTTCGCTTTTTTTAGCTGTGTGATATCTACGTGAGTTCCAATTATTCTAACGGGTTTTGCACCATTCGAGTCCAAGACTTTGAGTCCTCGCGAGCGAACATCGATGTAATGACCTTTCTTATGAAGCAACCGCATTTCAACTTCAAAAGTGTTTGCATTGTCCACTATGTAATTTTGCACATCACGTATAACTGCTCCTTTTTCTTCTGGATGAACAATCTCTGCCCAAGAAGCAATTGAATTGTCCATTTCATCTTCGCGATAACCCAACATGCTCTTCCAACGAGGTGAATAGTAAACTTCGTCAGTTTCTAGGTTCCAATCCCATAATCCGTCATTAGCACTTCGCAAAGCCAAAGCGAATTGTTCTTCACTTTCGTAAAGTTTTGCGGCGCGCACATCTTGAGATTTTCTCAGCGAAGCTAGTTCAGAATGTAATCGCTGATTTTCTTCTAAAAGCTCAGACTCCCCGTTTCCTAGTCCTTCCATAACATCCTCAATTCAAGTAAAACGTTCCTATCGCACGTTACTGACCCTAATCATACGGCTTTTCTTTATTTTTATTAACTAATTGAGATAGTTTAACCTATTTTTAGCAATTTGTTTACAATCCGTTTATTCGCCTTTAATAGTATTTTTTCCTTTAATTCACATAATGTCGCCCAAATAATTTCTTGACCTTCATTGCCTTTGGCCACGCCTGAAAAATTAAAGACCCTATAAAAAGTAATGGACACTTTCTTATCGCCGTAATCAAAATCAATATGATCAAAATGTTCTGGTTCGGCAATTCGAATGTCGAGTTCTTCTAAGCACTCTCTATAGAGTGCTGTAATGTTAGATTCGTTTGATTCAACCTTACCGCCGGGAAACTCCCACATACCACCTTGATGCTTTGCATTGGGTCGTTTAGCAATTAAAAATTTATCATTGTTGCTTATGATGGCGGCAACTACTTTGATTGAATGACTCATCAGAGGTTGCTTTTGCTGAAAAGGTTGTTCGCTTGCGGTTTAGAAGCCATAAATACCTTTACAAAAGAAGGGGTTAGAGCCAGACGATTCTGGCTCTGATAAATTAGTCGGTGTTAAGAAAGTTTGCCGTGACACTGTTTGAATTTTTTACCGGAACCACATGGGCACGGTTCATTGCGTCCTACTTTCACACCCTCTCTGGTGTAAGGCGTGTGTGCTTCATCTTGCTGTTGCTCAGGCATCGCCGAACCACGTTCGTGAGCATACTTAACATCACTCGCTTGTGCTTCTCTGCGGCGTTGTTCTTCTACCGCGTTAACATCTTCAGGATCTTTGACTTGTACTTTAGATAGAATGGAAATCACTTCAAATTTTAAGTTGCTTAACATCTCACTAAATAGTTCAAAAGCTTCCCTTTTGTATTCCTGTTTCGGGTTTTTTTGCGCATAGCTTCTTAACCCAATTCCCTGACGAAGATGATCCATCGATGCTAAATGCTCTTTCCAGTGACTATCTAAGTTTTGTAACATCACTGATTTTTCAAAATGGCGAATCACAATTTCACCCACTTGTTCTTCTTTTTCTTTGTACTCGTCAGTTAAAGTCGTTTGAATTCTTTCTCTCAAAGGCTCTTCATGTAAGTTTTCATCATCATCAAGCCATTTTTGAATGGGCAATTCACACATAAAATCAGATTTTAAACGATCTTCTAAACCTGAAATATCCCACATATCATCAATACTTTGCGGGGGAATATACTGACTGATCACCGTATCTAAAACATCCGTTCGTAACGATTCAATGATTTCTGAAACATCTTCTGTTGCCATCAACTCCGAACGCTGTTCATAAATAACCTTACGTTGATCATTCGCTACATCGTCATACTCTAATAAATTTTTACGAATATCAAAGTTTCGCGTTTCCACTTTCTTTTGCGCATTTTCTATCGCCCGTGAAACCCATTTATGTTCAATGGCTTCACCTTCTTCCCAACCCATTTTTTGCATCATTCCCGCCATGCGGTCAGAGGCAAATATTCGCATTAAATCATCTTCTAATGAGAGATAAAAACGACTGTGGCCCGGATCACCCTGACGCCCAGAACGTCCACGTAATTGGTTATCTATTCTTCTCGACTCATGACGTTCTGTACCAATGATGCATAAACCACCTGCTTCTAATACTTGCGTGTGACGCTCTTCCCATTCAGCTGTGAGTTT
>JBMYPE010000182.1:0-4602 GCA_049600015.1 Kangiellaceae bacterium | reverse complement strand
ACTCTATTTTTTTATTAATTATATTTCTAAAGATATTCACTGGATGAGAGGATTATTATTCATTGTAATTCTTGGTGGTATTGGTCTAAACCTTTTTTTATTTTTTCACCCTTTAATTCCCCACTTAGCGTTACCTTTTTCCAATGCGAGCCTAACGATATTTTCGATAATCTGTTTGTTTTTGTCTACGGGCAGTAGAAAGAAAATTTAATTAAATTTTCTACCAATATGCGAATCGTTCGATTACATCAAGAATATAAGGTATATTGGATTCTTAATATCTGAATTATACAATCTCAGATTCATTGATCTAGCAAGTTCAAATCAAAGTGAGAGAATAAATGTTGAATATCAAAATAAAAATACTAGCTTTAGTTTTATTATCTCTAACGTCAACCAATCTTTTATCTAAAAACTATCTACTTCATGTAGGCAAAATGATCGACGTTGAAAACTTAGAGGTAGTTACCGAACAGTCAATTCGAATTTCAAATGGAGAAATAGTCGATATCCAAGCCGGTTTTGTCGCAGGTAAAAATGACGAGATATTGATCGACCTAAAAAATCAAACCGTGATGCCGGGATTAATGGATATGCATGTTCATTTATCTGGAGAAATAAACAAGACATCTTACACCGAAAAATTCTTTATGAATCCAACGGATGTTGCGTATCGCAGTATTATTTTTGCAGAAAAAACTCTAATGGCCGGATTTACAACAGTTAGAGATTTAGGTGATTTAACCAAAGGCATTGGTGTATCGCTAAGAAAGGCGATAGAGAAAGGATATGTCAAAGGACCAAGAGTATTTGCGGCAGGTAAAAGTATTGCGACAACCGGTGGACATGCCGACCCAACTAATGGTGTAAAGTTGACCATGATGGATGATCCTGGGCCAGTTGAGGGCGTGATCAATGGCGTGGAAGACGCTTATAAAGCAGTTCGACAACGCTACAAAGAAGGATCTGATGTGATTAAATTGACAGTGACTGGAGGTGTTTTAAGTCTCGCAAAAAATGGCTCGAATCCTCAGTTTACTCAAGATGAAATTGCAGCTATTGTAAAAGCTGCAAAGGATTATGAATTTGTCGTTGCGGTTCATGCGCACGGTGCAGAAGGAATGAAGCGGGCGGTTCTAGCGGGGGTTGATTCAGTTGAACACGGCACTTATATGAACGAAGAAGTCATGCGATTAATGCAAAAGCGAGGAACTTATTATGTTCCTACCATCACCGCCGGAAAATGGGTTGCAGAAAAAGCAGCTGTTGACGGTTATTATCCTGCTATCGTTCAACCTAAAGCAGCGGCAATAGGACCAAAAATTCAAAGTACTTTTGGTAGAGCTTATGAAAAAGGCGTGATGATTGCATTTGGAACGGATGCAGGTGTTTTTCCACATGGGTTAAATGGACGAGAATTTAAATACATGCAAGAAGCGGGAATGCCTGCGATAGAAACTATTCAATCAGCCACAATTAACACTGCAAAACTATTAAGAATTGACGATAAATTAGGCAGTATCAAAGTTGGAAAAATTGCCGATTTAGTTGCGGTAAATGGCGATCCATTAACAGATATTAGTTTAATGGAAAAGGTTTCTTTTGTGATGAAAGATGGTGTGGTTTATAAGCAGTAACGTGATAGGTTTTTGATGAAAAAGAGACGCCACTTTTTGGAAAAACAATTCACAATGACATGTCATCCTGACACTGGAAAGATCTTAAAAATCTTTAATGATAAAAAATCTTTCCTTTATCAGGATGGCAATTTAGAAACATCAAAATAAAGTGGTGAATTACTTCTTACGAGTAAAAACAAACTCACTATCATTGCTCAAACGTTTTGCAAATCGATAGCCTTCTACTTTAAAATCTTTCAGCCCTTCTGGATGATCAATTTTATTTTCTATTATAAATCGACTCATTAAACCTCTCGCTTTTTTAGCAAAAAAACTAATGATTTTATATTGATCATTTTTAAAATCTTTAAAAATAGGGGTAATAATTTCAAAGTCTAATTGTTTGGCTTTCACGGCTTTAAAGTACTCGTTAGATGCCAAATTTATTAAAATTGGCGATTCACTTTTTTTAAGTTCTTTTGATAAAGATTGATTGAGTTTGTTGCCCCAAAATTCATATAAATTTTTACCCAATGAAATACTAAACTTGGTTCCCATTTCTAGTCGATAGGCTTGCATTAAATCGAGCGGTCTTAACAAACCATATAAACCTGACAATATTCTCAAATGTTGTTGCGCATAATCAAGATTGTCAGCACTCAATGTTTCGGCATCTAATCCTTGGTATACATCGCCTTTAAACGCAAATACGCAAGCTTTTGAATTCTTTTTGGTGAATGGTGTTTGAAAAGACTGAAACCTATCGTAATTTAGCAAGGCTAATTTATCACTTAACTTCATTAAAATGGCGATATCTTGTGGCGCTAGCTTTTTAATTTGGTCAATAATTTGTTGCGATTCAGTTAAAAATCTTGGTTTGGTTGTTTTAGATTTAGCTGCAGGCGATTCAAAATCTAAGCTTTTGGCAGGTGAAATAACGGTCAACATAAAAAATAGGGGTTTAATAGATTAAGATTGCACAAATTTTAACAGAATTTGATAGGGTTAGAGAGTTTTGAAAGCCATTTTATGGTATTTTATTCAGCATATTTCGTAATGCGTTATCCCCATTTTTATTAGTTGTTCCTATCAATATAGCCTTAAAGGAATGGTTTTCATGAACAAAGTAACTTTGCCTATCGATAAAAGTTCGATTCCAAATGTATTTTTAATGTTACTCCTACTCGTTTTTTTATTTGTTTCGACAAAAATTTCGTCAGAAGAAATGACTTCAGAAGCTCTTCCTCAATCAGATATTCAGTTTGAACAAGCCGAAGATAGTAATACGGTTGCAGAACAAGACACCAATTTAACACCTGTAGAAAAACAAATAGTGGAATCAATTGATGCTAATCACGCCAATGCACTTAAGTTGCTCAAAAATGTAGTGAACATAAATAGTGGAACTATGAACTTTGAGGGCGTGAAAAAGGTTGGAATGATTTTCAAAAAAGAGTTTGAGCAGCTAGGCTTTAAAACTTCTTGGATAGACGGAAAATCTTTTAATCGAGCAGGCCATTTAGTCGCTCGCTATGGTATTGAAGAAAATGGTTCTAAAAAAGACAAAATCACTCCGGCGATTGAAGAGAGTTTAGCAGGTGTAAAGGATGCAAATAAAACTACGCGACAAGAACCCATAAAGGCGAAAGAGAAAAAAGAGAAAGTTAAGCTGTTGCTTATTGGTCATTTAGATACTGTGTTCACCAAGCAAAGTTCGTTTCAAAAATTTAAGGTCGAAAACGGTGAGAAGGAAGGCGAAGGATTTGTTGTAGGTCCTGGCATCACAGACATGAAAGGCGGTGATGTGGTGATGTTAGAAGCATTAAGAGCGCTAAAAGCGTCAGGCGTGTTAGATAATCTACAAGTGACCGTGATTATGACAGGCGACGAAGAAAAAAGAGGTTCACCTTATGAAGTGGCAACTAAAGAGTTAGTCAATGCCGGTAAATGGGCAGACATAGCCTTGGGATTTGAAGATGGCGATGGCGATCCTAAAACCGCCGTAATTTCAAGACGTGGGGCAACCGGGTGGCAGCTCAATGTGACCGGTCGAGCGGCTCATTCGTCGCAAATATTTAGAGAAGGTTACGGGTTTGGAGCAATTTTTGAAGCGGCTAGAATCCTTGATCAATTTAGAATGAAACTTGCCGCCAAACCTAACCTCACATTTAACCCCGGTTTGATTTTGGGGGGAACTGATGTCACATCTGAAGTTGCGGTTTCTAAAGGGACTGCGGCAGGTAAAGCGAATGTGATTGCACAAACGACTATAGTTAAAGGTGATATTAGAGCGCTATTCCCTCATCAGTTAGTTTCTAGCGAAAATGTAATGCGTTCAATTGTGCAGAATAACTTATCAGAAACCAGTGCCACGTTAACATTTTTTACCGGCTACCCACCGATGGCACCCAGTGCGGGAAATAAAAATTTATTAGAAATCTATAGTCAAGCGAGCCAAGATTTAGGATTTGGTGAAGTGAATGCGGTTGATCCTAAAAAGGCCGGCGCCGCCGATATTTCTTTTGTGGCGAACGATGTTGAAATGGCAATCGATGGACTCGGTTTGATGGGAACAGGTGGTCACACAGAAAGAGAAAAAGCGGATATTTCGACATTAAGCTCGCAAACTAAAAGAGCGGCATTGTTAATGTTAAGATTAAGCAATCAATAAAAGCTGCAAGGATAAGTCTCAAAGGTCGTGCGTTATCACTATTTTAGTGAGTGCGATTTTGAGTCCATGACTTTTCACCCTTCTATATTTATTCCGAGCTAAGTGTAGTGGTAAATTAGAAACATATTCTTACATTTGTTTTACTCATTATTTACCGTTAATTTCATCACTGGCTTTGTGGATTGGAGTATTATACTCGATTGTCATTTTCGGAACGATTTCAACACGATGAATAACCTGAATTCTCATAAAAAAACGAATCAAACTCAGTTGTTTAAACCCGTCTTTTTTATTTTTTTAATTTCTCTATTG
>JBMYPE010000181.1:0-4673 GCA_049600015.1 Kangiellaceae bacterium | reverse complement strand
ATCATTTTATGGTTAATATATCACCGGATAAAATTGACCAACTAAATAGCCTGTTTGAAGAAAACAAAGTTGTCTCGTCAGAGCAATACCCTATGGTAAGAGCGCGCATCACAAAACTAAATGGTGAAGATATTAAAATAGCACTGCCTGAGTCTGTGCAACAGCACAATTCATTGCGAAGAGAGTTGAATATGACTTGGACTAACTCTATTCCTAAAGGAAATAAAATTACGCAAGGGAAGTGGTTTTCAAATGTTGAAAAAGAAAACAACCAAGATAAAATACCTGCTATTTCAATCGATTCACAAACTGCAGAAATTTTAGGATTAAAATTAAAAGATCAAATTACTTTCACCATTGGCGGGAAAGAGTGGACTGCCGAAATTACGAGTTTTAGAAGTATTGATTGGCAAACCTTCACACCAAATTTTTATGTAATTGCAAAACCTGGGGATTTAAATGATTTTAGTCCCACTTATATGAATGCTTTCTATTTATCGGAAGAAAAGAAAACGCTTCTAGCGGATATCGTAAAAACACATCCGACCGCCACAGTGATTGAGCTAGACAGAATATTTGATGAAATCCGAAAAATAATTTCTAAAGTTAGCTCTGCAGTAGAGATATTGATGATCTTCGTGGTGACCGCTGGGCTAGCGCTCTTATGGGCAACCATGCAACACAGCTTTGAGCAAAAATTAAAACAATCGGCAATTTTGAGAACTTTGGGCGCTAGTAAAAATTTTCTTGCAATTAGTTTCCGATTTGAATTCTTGTGGATTGCAATTCTCTCGTCCATCGTCGCATTAATTTGTATAGAACTCGTAACTTACTTTTTATATAAATCAATTTTTGAGATTGATTTTGAGTTACACTTTTCATTGTGGTGGCAATTGCCTTTGTCTCTTTTTGTTTTAATGCTAATAGCATCTTGGCGAGGCGTTAATCGAGTGACTAAACCTGCACCATTGTTGCTTTTGAAGTGATGTTGTTGATTGATAATGTGTAAGAATTGAAAATCTTTTACAATTGGCAAACGCATTTTTAGATATATGTGTGCGTGAAGTGGAATGGCTTACTTAGAAAATATGACTCAAGGATTATCTGATTAGTTTGATATTTTATAAGGAGACCAAAAATGGATCCAAAAACGATTCTTAATACCTTAAAGGAGGCATCTCCTTTCGATCTTTTCCTCATTTCTTTTTTATTACTGCCCTTTGTGTTCGATGCATGGGTTGGTGTACTAACAAAGCTTGAGTTCAGTGAAAGTTCAAAATATAGCGTACTTGCTATAGTTTTAGTTGGTTATGTTATTGGTGTCATTTCAATGCTGGTTGGTGCAAATCGAAGTAAAGAAAGAGCCGTCGCAAAAAATCAAATTATTCAATATTTAACAAGTAAAGAATTTGAAATGATGTCATTTGAGAGGATTAGAAAAAATATAAACCTTTCCTATTCAGACCATTTTTTAGACAAATTGCCTGTTTATTTTCCAAATGATCTTCGAAAAGCGAAACTTAAAGGTGCTAAACCCGGGCTCGCAAGAATACTTGAGTCTGAAACTGAAGATCAGGCTTAGCGATCTTTCTGAGTTGCGAGAAAGCGCAACATTTGTATCATGTTTAGAGGTAGAACTTACTTCAAGTTAGAATTCTTAATATAATTTTTCACCTAGGTATGAGAATGATAAGTCTCGCACGTAGCCATAATTCGCATCATGAAAGGCTCAGTCAAATTCACCAAGATATAGTGATTTTGAAAATCACTCACTTCAATTTAATACGCACTCTAGTATAATATTTTGTGAAATTGTTATATTAAACAACAAGTTATGTTGTTTTTTGCTTTTCTGGCACGTTTCCTGAATTACTCTTAATTGAAAACGAAATTTACTTACTTGAAGAGAGGAATAGCATGAACGTATTTAAACGATTTTCCGATATATTAAACAGTAACCTTAATTCGATGTTAGATAAGGCTGAAGATCCAGAAAAGCTTGTAAAAATGATTATAAGTGAAATGGAAACGACTTTGTTTAACGTTCGATCTGAATCAGCTAAAACCATTGCCAATAAAAAAGAGATGCAACGTCAATTAAAAGATTTTGAGTCTGAAGTAACCTCTTGGCAGAAACGTGCGGAATTGGCATTAGAAAAAGGTAGAGATGATTTAGCTAAGCAAGCTTTGGAAGAGAAGCACAGAGTGACCCAAGCTATTGAAGCTCAAACTAAAGAGTTAACTGCGCTTGAAAATGCTTTAGTAAAACTAGAGCATGATATTTCAAAACTTCAATTAAAACTAGATGAAGCGGTTGCGAGACGTAAAGCGATTGTAGCTCGCCATGAAACAGTAAGAAGTAGCATTCAAATTAGACAGAAAATCGCAGTCACAGGGATAGATGATGCTCTTAATCGTTTTAATCGATTTGAAAAACGATTGGATGAAATGGAAGCTGAAGTTGAAGCAATGGACTTAGGACAAAATGTTAGTTTAAGTCAGCAAATTGATGGTTTACAAACTGATGAGAACTTAAATAAAGAATTGGAAGATTTGAAATCAAAAATGAAAAAGGCATCTTAAGTTAGTGGATGCCTAACTCTTTGATCTCTAGTAAAGATTAAAATCAAATTCAAGAATTATTGTTTTTTAGGAGTTATCACAATGAGCAGATTTACTGGAACTGATTACAAACATCGTCATTACCGTAGAAGCGATCGGTATGATGATGTGAGATCTAGAAGACCTTTAGCACGACCTAAAGTGATGGGAGTTTGTGCTGGTTTAGCTGACCAATTTGGTTGGGATGTGACTTTCGTTCGAATTGTAGCCATGATTTCCTTATTTCTTTTTACTGCTCCCACTTTTTTAGCATACATTGTTGCGGGCGCGTTGTTTTACTAGGATAATCTAGTAATGCTTATAAATAGTAAATTAATGGAACTGAAATAGTTATGTGGAGTCTTGGAAGGTCTAAACAAAAAGGTTCAAAAGCAGATACTGACTCAGTGAATTCAGGCTCTGCATCTCAAGGAAATAAAAGTGGGTTGTTTGAGTCAGATACAGAGGAAAGTGATAATTTCAATTATTCGAATTCAGAAGCTGTCATGGACAAGCAAGAAAATTCCTTAAGTAGACGAGTCATATTTGCGGTTTTATTTATTTTATTAAGCCTATACTTATTAGGCGTTTACTGGAGTTTTGAGCCTGATTTATTTGATGTTAAGGCTGAATCTAATTCTTTACTTACGAGTGGAGAACAGAAGAAAACAGGTTTTACAACTTTAGCAACTACGGAAAAACTGGTTTCAGAATTATTAGATAAGCCCGGTGGATTCTTAAGTAATGACCGACTGCCACCTTCCCTATTTTTAGATAACATCCCTGCTTGGGAGTTTGGCGTGGTGGTTCAAGTGCGGGATATGGTTTCTATTTTAAGAAATGACATGAGCCGCTCACAATCTCAGTCTCTTGAGAACAGTGATCTTCAAAAAGCTGAGCCTCTATTTAATATTTCAACAAAATCATGGTTTTTACCTACGGCGGAAGGTAGCTATTTAGAAGGCAAAAATAGTTTATCTCAATTTCGAAAAGAACTAATAAAAAACGAAAATCCAAATGTTCAATTTTATGCCAGAGCAGATAATTTAAATTCTTGGCTGGAACTTGTGAATAAAAGATTGGGCGGTTTGTCTCAAAGATTATCCGCAGCAGTAGGGCAAGATAGAGTGAACACTGATTTATCTGGAGATTCATCAGCATCGCAATCGACCAAAGCATCAAACGATATGACTGTCAAAACGCCTTGGTTATTAATAGATGATGTGTTTTACGAATCTCGTGGTGCGTGTTGGGCGCTCATTCATTTACTTAAAGCAGTGCAAATAGATTTTGCTGACGTGCTAGCTAAAAAGAATGCTAATGCAAGCTTAGCTCAAATTATTAGGGAGTTAGAAGCAACTCAAGAAACTGTTTGGAACCCCATAATTTTAAATGGTAGCGGCTTCGGGGTGATGGCAAATCATTCACTAGTCATGGCTAACTATATTAGTAGAGCAAATGCAGGCTTGATTGATTTAAGAGAGTTATTAGCAAAAGGCTAATATGTTGATCTGCTTTTTAAACGATTGTAAAAATATGGAATTGAAAGTAGAAACTAACACTTACATCTAGAAAAATACAGTTACACAAAAATAGGCTAGGCTATCGACTCTAGTACAAATAAATTGGTTGTTTATTAAATGATATTTTCTGTGTTGGGAGTCATTCACACTAAAAGCCTTAAAGGCCTTATATTTTTGCTTGGAGTACTTATTTTTGTGCTGTTCAGTTTTTCCTCTAATGCGGGAGATAAGGTCAACAAGACTTTAACGACTGAGAACACCACAAAAATAAAAATTTGCAATGATCGCGGTGCCGTCAAGGTATATTCGTGGGATAAGAATGAAGTCTTAGTAAAAGGTGAAATCGATGATTTAGCCGACGGATTTATTTTTGATAAGCAAGATGATGAAATTTTGATTGAAGTCGAGTTATCTGCGGTACACGCGCATGGCCAAAACAATGGAAAAGGCTCCAAATTTGAAATTTGGTTGCCTAAAACACACGACCTACAATTTAACGGGGTTGCAACGGATATTCAACTAGATGGATTAGAAGGTGATGTTAATATT
>JBMYPE010000180.1:0-4687 GCA_049600015.1 Kangiellaceae bacterium | reverse complement strand
TGCTTGTCCTGGGTAAAATCTCTTGGATTGATACAATCCAACAGAACTTTCTTATTTTTAATCGCTCGCCCAACAACACCATGTAGTTTTGTTGAATCAAACATTTCCGGAAATAATGTCACTGCCGTAAACTGCATTGAGCTTTATTTAACTCCTTTGCTGTTTTTAGTCAAACTACTTATTCGCTAAAGGACTCGTCCCAGTCCACGCGGATCAGCTGTCCATCTAAGTCGACATCTTTCACCACATCACCTAATAAATAGGGAATTAAGATTTCAGTACTTTTTCCTGAACTATCTTTTTTAACCACAACAAGTACGTCATTAGCACCTGTTTCCATGATTGACTTAACTATACCAATCGGACCTTGGTTTATTTCTTCAACATTCAGCCCTATCAAGTCTCGCCAATAAAAGTTGTCTTTGCCTAGCTTTTTCAATTGCTTTGATTCAATCGCTATTTCACTTCCGATTAAAGCATAGGCTTTGTCTCTATCGTCCACACCTTTGATTTGCGCGACAATCGTTTTACCCTGTGTTCGCCCTTTTACTAATTCCATCGTCCGCCAATCACTTTTTTGACGAATTAACCAAGGTTTGTAGGTTAAAATATTATTTCTTGGCTCTGCATAAGAAAATATTTTAACCCAGCCATGAACGCCAAAAACTCCGGAAATTTTCCCGACTACAATCGGTTGGTTTGCCGGAGCGGGGTTACTCATGCGTTTTACAATTAATATCTGAGCTGATTTTATATTTTATGCAGCAGCTTTAAGATCTTTAATCAACTTTCTTACACGATCACTCATTTGAGCGCCTTGACCAACCCAATGGTCAACTCGAGCATTATCCACACGAATTCTTTCTTCTTGACCTGTAGCAACAGGGTTAAAGAAACCAACTCGCTCGATAAAACGACCATCTCTTGCATTACGCTTATCAGTTACCACCATATGATAAAATGGACGTTTTTTAGAGCCACCACGGGCTAAACGAATGGTTACCATGAATCAATCTTCCTCTATATTCTATATTCATTTAGCCGAAATATTGATGAATTCGCCTAAATCTAAAATGTGTGCCAATATAAACCGGTTTTTTACTCTATTTAAGGTTTAAACACCTTAAAACCGGTGGAAAAATCGACACCTAGTAAAAAGGAGGCGCATTTTAACGCTAAACGCTACGTTTGAAAACCTTTTTTAAGAGATTTATATGAGAGATTCCATTCTACTATGGATTGTTGAGCAAATCCGCTATTCTTCCATGCTCGGAGAGGCAACCCGCATCACTTCAGCGACTGTTGTTTTACCTTCCGCGACTTTTTGCGCACCACTGATCCTAAGCAGTGTCATGCCGCTCGCAATCGCTTGTTTTCTTATAGGTGCTACTTCACAGTCTTGTGATGATATTGCTTTAATTTGTGAATTCATAGGTAAGAGCTCATAAATACCTTGTCTGCCTAAATAGCCTGACTGGCGGCATTCGTCGCAACCTTTTGGCTCAAACATTAGTTTGGGAACAGGGATATCGAATCCGACGGTCAGTTCTTTCCATGCTTCCTCATTAGGGGCTACCGCGTGTTTACAGTGCGAGCACAAGACTCGTACTAATCGTTGAGCCATAACCCCGAGTAATGTCGCGTTCACCAAATAAGCTGGCACTCCTATGTTTTGTAAACGAGTAATCGCGGAAGCTGCATCGTTAGTGTGTAATGTTGAAATAACCATGTGCCCAGTTAATGAAGCTTGTACCGCCATGGCAGCGGTTTCTTTGTCCCTTATCTCCCCAATCATAATAATATCGGGATCTTGTCTTAATAAAGATCTTACGCCACTTGCAAAATCAACTTCAATATCGTGGTGAACTTGCATCTGGTTAAACGCTGGTTCAACCATCTCGATTGGATCTTCAATAGTACAGACATTCACTTTTGGTGTAGCCAATAGCTTGAGCGTCGTATATAAGGTAGTCGTTTTACCTGAACCAGTAGGACCCGTTAACAAAACTATTCCTGTTGGCTGGTTGACCATATCTAACCAGCCTTTTTCAGTTTTCTGGTTAAGACCTAACTGTTTAAAGTCTCTAAGCAAAACAGTTGGATCAAATATCCTTGCCACTAATTTTTCTCCAAAAGCGGTAGGTAGCGTGGATAAACGTAACTCAATTTCCAATCCATCAGGTGTTTTAGTTTTAATACGACCATCTAGCGGCTTTCGTCTTTCCGCAACATCCATGCGACCTAAAATTTTAAAACGAGCCGTGACAGCCGCTGATATATTAGCTGGCATTTTGTAAACGTCGTGCAGAATTCCATCAATACGCAACCTTATATTTCCAGTATCTCTTCTCGGCTCGATGTGGATATCACTCGCTCTTTCAGAAAAAGCATACTGTAGAAGCCAATCTACTATTTGAACGACGTGCTGATCATTGGCATCTAGCTCTCCAACATTTCCAACTTCTAGAAGTTGCTCTAAATTAACTACTTTAGAATCTTGTAAATTCTCTCCAGATGCACCTCTAATCGATGAGCTTAATGTATAAAAATCTCTCTGTAATCGTTTGATGGTTTCAGGGTTTGCGATAACTATCTGAATATTTTTTCTTAGGATTTGTTCTAAACCAGCTACCCAAGAGAGTTTGGAGGGGTCAATTACCGCAATATAGACAATGTCGGTAGAAACTTCATAAGCGAGTATTTGATGACGAACAGAAAATGCCTTTGACATGACGTTAGTCACACTGTCAACATTGATTTTTAAGGGATCCAAGCGAACATAGGGTAACCCATGCATTTTAGCGACTTGCTCAGTTATTAGCTCTGCATTTAATATTTTTTCGCGTAACTTTACAGATTTAATTTTACATTGAGCTATCTGATTAATTGGATGTCCACCAATTTTTTCTAGCTTTATTTTTTTAGTCGTTTCAACAGATTGAGCGCTTGTGATGGTTTTATCTTGCTCTAACCATTTCAACAGGCTAATCAGGTCAATCTTTTTATAACTCATGTCTTGCATAAACTGTCCAAAAGCAAGTATTTAAATGGATTTTAACCTGTTATAAGAATAATTTATAGCGGATAGCGACAGCTACTCTGCATCTCAGCCTTCATGTTACACATCTAGCTTAAACACTTCTAACGCATTTGTTGTGGTTTGCGCGGCTATTTCAACCGGCGTTTCATTTCTTAATGTAATTAAACTGCGGAAATTATCAAACAAATGAAGTGGTGTGTTATGAGGTAATCTGCAGGTGACCGGCGCCATATCCGGCGCATCGGTTTCTAGAACTATACTTTCTAGTGGTAAGTTTTTGGCTAACCTGTGTAATTTAGCGGCTCGCGGGAAAGTCATTGCACCGCCAAAACCTAACTTCATTCCCATTTCGATGTATTTTCCAGCTTGATGCTCTGAACCATTAAATGCATGAACAACCCCACCGCCTTTAAACTTTAATTGATTAAGAACTTTAATCATCTCATCATGTGCTTTTCTCACATGCAAAACAATGGGCAAACCCGCCGTCATAGCGATACTGATTTGCGCTTTGGCTAGCTTTACTTGTTGCGCTGAATTAATCTTTGATTTTTGATAATCGAGTCCAAATTCCCCAATCGCAGAAATCGGACCAACGGAAAGTGCCATTTCTAAATCATGTAGATCACGTTCATCATGTTCATCAATAAAAAGAGGGTGTAAGCCAAGCGCAGAATGGCAAATAGGGTATCGGGCGGTGATTTGACGTATCGCTCGCCATCCTTCCTTTTTTACACCAGGGATTAGAATTCCTGAAATACCTGCTTCTTCAGATTTGGCTAAATAAAGATCGAGTTTATCGGCTAATTGCGGGAAATCTAGATGACAATGAGTGTCAAATAAGTTGATTTTATTTGTCATACCTCTCCCTAAAATTACAACTCTATTGAGTATATTTGTATGGTGATTGATTAACCTGTAAACGACTATGCTTTACGTTTCTAACTAGATTAGAATTAAATTATTATATTTTTATACTCTAAAGCTCTTCTTTTTTATACTCTAAAGCTCTTCTTTTTTATTCTCTATCTCCGATATTAGTAGAGCAATTTGAATTTGTATAGTTAGATTGTATTACTTTTTGTTTCTAAGGCGTAAATTAGCGCTCGAACTCAACACTTTAATGCTCTCTGGTTTGTTTAAACTCTATTTCCGGCCATCGTTCTTGCATTAAATTTAAATTAACGCGAGTTGGAGCCAGATAGGTAAGATTATCACCACCGTCCAACGATAAATTGTCGCCCGCTCGATTTTTAAACTTTTCTAACATTTTCTCATCTTCACATTCAATCCAACGCGCTGTATTCACAGATATTGGTTCATAGATGCATTCTACTCGATATTCGTGTTTTAACCTGTGAGCTACTACATCAAATTGCAAAATACCAACAGCGCCTAAAATCAGATCATTTGATTGAAATGGTCTAAACACTTGAGTCGCACCTTCCTCAGATAATTGAATCAGGCCTTTCAGTAATGCTTTGTTTTTTAGCGGATCGGCAAGCCTAACTCGTCGAAAAAGTTCGGGGGCAAAATTTGGTATTCCGCCAAATTTAATCATTTCTCCAGACGAAAAAGAATCACCAATTTGGATAGTGCCATGATTATGCAAACCGATAATATCACCAGCATATCCTTCTTCTAGAT
>JBMYPE010000179.1:0-4689 GCA_049600015.1 Kangiellaceae bacterium | reverse complement strand
TGTTTTCTAAAAATAGGTGGTTATCTTTTCTACAAGCTTCTTAATAAGAAAGTCTAGCCATTTTCGGAATCATAAATTCAACTACTAAGCCCGCATTTGCGGGCTTTTTTAATTTTCGACGTTCAAAATTAAAATGGCAGCGTTTAATCAACTACTTGGATGTAGCAATAAACTGATCAATTTGTTTAGACAACACATCTAAAGGAATTGAGCCATTAGCTAGAATGGCGTCATGAAATCGACGTAAATCAAATTTTGCACCTAACTCAGTTTCTGCTTTGTTTCTTAATTGTAAAATTTTAAGTTCACCAATTTTATAACTGAGTGCTTGACCGGGCCAACTAATATACCTATCAACTTCGGTCTTAATATTGTGTAAAGACAATGCTGAATTCTCCGCTAATAATTGAATCGCTTGATCACGCGACCATCCCATCGCATGAATACCCGTATCTATCACCAATCTCGCAGCACGCCACATTTCGTAACTTAAACGTCCAAAATCACTATATGGATCTTTATAAAACCCTGCTTCAATACCTAGTTTTTCGCAATATAAAGCCCAACCTTCTCCAAAAGCGGAAATATAAGAATAGCGCCTGAAGTTCGGTAAATTATTTAACTCTTGGTTTAAAGACCCTTGTAAATGATGTCCTGGCACAGCTTCATGTAACGTTAAACTTTCTAAAACATAAAGAGGTCTCTTGTCTAATGCATAAGTATTGACCCAATATGTGCCGGGTCGTTCGCTATCTAAAGGCGCAGAAACGTATCTACCGGTTGTGTATTTTGGCGCTATGGCAGCAGGTACTGCTTCAACTGTATAGGGCTGTCTTGGTAATTTGGTAAAAAACTTAGGAAGTTGGCCATCCATTTTTTTAGCAATGAAAGATGCTTCTTTAAGTAAATCTTCAGGCGTTTTAGCGTAAAACTGAGGAGACTCTCTTAAAAACTTCAAAAACTCCTTGAAACTCCCTTTAAACTCTACTTTGTTTATAATTTCTTCCATTTCATTTCTGATTCTAGCGACTTCTTTAAGTCCTAGTTGATGAATTTCTTTTGCAGACATATCAGTAGTTGTGTAATGATTAATCTCCGATTGGTAATATTTTTCGCCGTCTGGGAAGTCATATGCCCCCAACGACTTTTTTGTTTTTGGAATATAAACTTGTTCAAAATATTTTGCTAAATTCTTATATGCGGGTAAAAGAGTACTTTCTATAACTTTAGTCGCCCTATTTTTAAGTTTATTACCCTGTTTTTCTGGTATGTGAGATGGGATATTTTCAAAGGGCTTCCAAAAGTCACTCTCCTGAGTCTTTTTATTAGCGATTTGGTGTATCACATCGCTAAAGCCTAACATCACCACAGAAGGCATTGAATATCCTCGATTAAGACCCGCATTCATGTTAGTTATGTTCTGTTCAAAAAACGCGGGGATATTTTCTAAACGCGTTAAATAGTTTTCATAATCTTGGTAGCTTTTAAACCGAGTTTGTTTTGGTAACCAGCTCATAGAAGTGTGAAAGCCAGAATCAGCTAAAAATGGCAACTGGTAGGTTTTAAACTTTATTTGTTCGATAGCGTAAGACTGCTGTCTTTTAAAAATATCGTAACTAATTTGATTCTCAGGACTTAATTTAGAGTAGTTAATATGGCTCAGCTCTTTAAGTGTGCGCTCGTGAATTTTTAACCTATTCAAATAAGCTTTTTCAGAGACATCTTTTAGTCCAGTTGAGTTACTCATGTCACCAAAAGAATTTGCTGCAACGGGATCTTGTTTTAAACCGTTTTTCCATGATTTATCAAAAAGACTGATTAATTGAGAATTAGCATCTGCATAGCTATGCGAGGGTAGCAATAGGGCGATTAAGAAAATAAATCCAGCTGTAAATTTGAAGAGTAAAGCACTCGATATATAGTTTTTATTAGAGTAAGTCATGTTATTTCCAATTAGTTACATACATCTACAATAGTTACATACATTCCCATTGCTTTCCAGTATGAGCGTGTTTATACTTTCCTTTTATACCCAGTCAATTGATTCATATAAAAATACCGATAAAGGGAATTGAAGGAGTACCTTAGATGACAATAGAACATCAATCGACAGATGTTTATCATCTATCTAATTTACCAAAAAACCAACTCTGGTTTTGGATTGGACAAAACTTAGAACATGACACACCATTTTTCAACATGCCAATGGCTTTAACTATCCAAGGTGAAGTTGAACATTCTAGATTTGCTCATGCGTTTCAACAAGTTGTTAATCGAGCCGATGCTTTACGAACCATCATAAAGGTAAACCAAGGAGTGCCTCAAAGAGTTGTTCTGGAACAATTGGATTACCAAGTCGAATATTTAGATTTTAGTGATCAAGCCGATCCTAAACAGGCATTTGATAATTGGGCGACTCCCCGATGTCAGCAGATTTTTGACTTAGAAAAATGTTTATTTGACTCTGTGTTGGTAAAACTCAGCGATACTGAAACTATGTGGTATTGGTGTCAACATCATTTAATCTGTGATGGTTGGTCTACTGCTCTCGTCTATCGCTATGTTTCCGAGTTTTACGAGAAGAGCTTTAATGAAAATATAGAAGAATTACCGCACTTTCCTTCCTTTGAAGGATATGCTGCAAGAGAACAAGAATATAGAGAGTCGAAAGCACATCAGCAATCTAAAGAGTATTGGGAAAAGGTTTTATCTGAGCCATTAGATACTCTCAACTTTTATGGTAAAACAGCTCGCGATCACGGAGTCAATAAAGCAATTAGAATGACGAGAGATTTGGGTGAACAAAGAACCAATGCCATTAAGGCACTCTGCAAGCAAAAACCGTTCAAGTCATTATCATCTCACCTCTCAACCTTTCAATTAATTTCCACCTGCTTATTGGCTTATCTCTACCGTATTACCGGAAACGAAGATTTAGCTCTTGGTACGCTATACCACAACCGTGCCACACAGGATGATAAAAATACGGTTGGTTTTTTTATGGAAACAGCGCCTTTGAGAGTGAGCGCAACTTCAGAAGACACTTTTGAAACGCTTTACTCAAAAACTAAGCGCACTAGTATGGAAGTGATGCGTCACTATCGCTACGCACCAGGTAATCCAATGAATAACAGAGCTTATGATGTTGCTATTAATTATAATAACGCGTCATATCCTCCATTTGCAGGTATGCCAATGTCGTTACATTGGCTACACACTGGTGCTTGGTATTCACACGAGCCGCTGGCAATTCAAATCCACGATTTTGATGGAACAGGAACTTTTACGATAGCATTTGATTTTAATGTAGGGGTTTTTGATGAAGAAACTCGTGAGCGCGCAATTCAACATTTTTTTAAGTGCATTGATGCCATCATCGAAAACCCTGCGGGTTCCATTGCAGATTTTAATATTTTAACGGACAAAGAAAACGAGTTAATTAAAGGGGTATTTAAAGCGCAAGATGGATTCGAAATTCCCGATGTTTGTCTACATGAGCTATTTGAAAAACAAGCCAAAATCACACCTCACAATGTAGCGGTTTACAATCAGGAGGTGAGTTATACATATCAAGAATTATTCCTCAGAGTGGAAAAGCTCTCGGCCTATTTAAGATTACAAGGAGTTCAACTAGATTCCCCTGTCGGTCTTTCAATGAGTAAACATCCAGATATGATTGTTGCCATGTTAGCTATTTTGAAATCTGGAGGCGGTTACGTTCCCCTAGATCCCGCTTATCCCAATGATCGACTCAACTACATGATCAAGGATTCAAAAATTCAGTTTTTGCTGACACAACAAGAATTATTAGATGACCTACCCGAGCATGACTGCAAGGTAGTCACACTAGACTCTGATTGGAATGACATTGTTAACACCAATTTAGATGATCCAACTCTCGCAAATTTGAATCAACCTAGCCCGAGTAATCTTGCATATGTCATTTACACCTCTGGCTCAACAGGCGATGCAAAAGGTGTGATGATTGAGCACCAATCAATTGTGAATTACACCATTGCTGCAAAAGATGCATTTGGATTTTGCGAAGAAGATAAAGTTCTACAATTCGCGTCAATCAGTTTTGATACGGCAGGTGAAGAAATTTACCCAACTCTAATCAGTGGTGGAACCTTGTGCTTGGTAGATGACTCAATGCTCGGCAGTGCCAAAGACTTTCTAAACGCTTGTGAGCGAGAAAAAATCACCTTTCTTGATTTACCTACGGCATTTTGGCATCAAATTACCGCATCCATCATTGAAGATAAACTGGCACTACCTGCATCAATAAGAAATGTCATTATTGGAGGGGAAAGAGCACAACCTCAAGCGGTCGCAAATTGGATTGAAAGCGTCAAAAGTAATCATTCTGAAGATAGCGGCAAAGAAAATGCAAAACTCATCAACACATACGGCCCCACCGAATGCACTATTGTCAGTAGTTATTGTGAATTGAACACCAAGAACACTAATAGAGATCAAGAAGCTCCAATTGGACTACCTGTCAAAAACTTATACGCATACGTACTCGATAAAAATATGCAGCCAGTCGCACTAGGTGTAACTGGAGAGTTGCATATGGGAGGAGTTGGTTTAGCAAGAGGGTATCTTGGTAAGCCGGAAATGACTGATGAAAAATTTATACAAGATCCGTTTTCAAACAATATAGCGAGCAAGCTTTATAAAACTGGA
>JBMYPE010000178.1:0-4709 GCA_049600015.1 Kangiellaceae bacterium | reverse complement strand
TGCGAAAGAAAAACCGGAAGATAAATAATTGAAACTAAAGCAACACTCGCTAAAGATAAATTTTTCATATTGTCTCCTGAGATTTTTTATCGCCAACTCACAGCTAAATCTTAAATTGCTTAACTAAAGTTGAAATTTGATCTGACAAAAGATTAATTTCATTTGCCATTTGAGAGGTGTCATTAGTTTTCGATACAGAATCAACACAAAGATCATTGATTTGGACAACACTACGATTGACATCTTCCGCCACCGCTACTTGTTCCTCTGATGCGGTAGCAATTTGAGTAGCCATGTCATTAATATTATTTATTGATTCGTCTATTTCTGTAAGAATACTATAGGTTTTTCCGCTCAAGGTTTCACTTTCTATTGCTTGCTTAGCGCTTAACGCCATTGATTCTACTGACTTCTTAGTTGCCGTTTGAAGGCTTTCAATCATAGCTTGAATTTCTTCGGTTGAGGTTTGCGTACGAGACGCTAAAGTTCTTACTTCATCAGCAACAACAGCAAAGCCTCTTCCTTGTTCACCAGCTCTTGCGGCTTCAATCGCCGCGTTTAATGCTAATAAATTTGTTTGATCGGCTATTTGTTTAATAACATCTAACACACTCCCAATCGCATCAGAGTCCTTCTCTAGATTAGATAGACTAGAGGAAGTCTCTGAAATGAAAGATGCCATGCTTTTACTAGCTTTTAAATTTTTGTCGGTCGCCTCTTTTGCTGTCACGGATACATCAGCAATTTCATTAGTCGCTGCGGACGTCGATTCAACATTAGTGGCTACTTCGGCCAAAGTTGCTTGCATTTCAGTCATTGCAGTGGCTAATTGTTCTGTTTCCTCTTGCTGAGAGGATATGGCTATAAGCGATGCGCTTGAGTTATCTTTCAATGTGTTAGAGTTGTTGGTTAGATTGGCAGCCACTTGTGATAACTCGCCTACCATTAATTTTAAACTATCAATAAAGTAATTAAACGCATGAGCAAACTCTCCCAATTCATCATTTTTGGATTCGTTAAATTTTTGAGTTAAATCGCCATTCGTCATGGGCTTCATTATGCTAATCATTCGCGTAAGTCTTGAACTAAATCGATTGGCCATTAGAAAACCACTTAATGCGGCTAAAACAACCACAACTAATCCTACACCGAGCGAATAGTAAACGAGCGCTGATTGAATATCCGATACTGCTCTAAAGGCTTCCTCTTCGTCTATTTCTGCCATAATTACCCAGTTCAATCCTTTGATATTAACTGGAGAAAATGCGGATAGAACTGGCACCTTTCTATAATCAGGAAATATTTGAAAACCAGAAGTGCCAGAAAGTGCTTTTTTTACACCAATGGAATCAACGGGTTGTAAACCAATACTAGAATTCTTATAGTTTATTTTTTTGATGACATGATCGGATAAACCTGATTCTTTTAATGCCTCTAAATATGAATCTCTATCTTCCACAAAAAATCGACTTTCATTTTTTATCAAATGATCATCCCCTACCAAATAAGTTTCACCGGAATCTCCTAAGCCTACATCTCTCCATTTATCATTGTGCGTCATTATTTGAGATATTTTGGAAATAGGCATTTGGAAAATGAGGATTCCAATTTTTACTCCGTTATCAAAAATGGGGGATGCAATAAAAGAAGCCATATCCATATAAGACGGAGGATAAGGGGCAAAATCTGTAATAACGGTTTCTTCTGGGCTAGCTAAAGCGTTAGCCTTTTTAAAAGCTTCACCGATACCTGTGTTGGCAAAAGGTCCGTTAATTAGCGACGTTGAATAGTCTAATTCTTTAAAAACAGAATAAATTATATCGCCATTGGTTGGATCAACTAGAAATATATCGTAAAAGCCAAACCTAGATTGAAAATCACGAATATGTGAATGAAACTTACTATGTATTGCCGCATAATCAGAACTGTCATTTAAATCAACTAAATTATCTTTAGCACCTAAAGGATGAGGGTTAACTGCAATAAAGGCGTTTTGTAACGAGACTGAGTCATTATCTAACGCAGACAACCAGCTGTTTACATCAACATTTTCGTTATTGTTTCTGGTCTTATATTCCGCACCAAACTCACTGTTGTAATAATTGTTAAGCTGATTTTCATTAGAGTCAGAAGAGTTCGTTTGTTGCTTGTAGAGGCTAAAAGCCTGTTTAAACTCCTTCATTGAGTCAATAATCATACGATCATTGGAAAAAGTAATCACTTGGTTTTGCAATGTATCAAAATAACCTTCAATTCGACTTTTAGTGGCATCTCGAACCGAAACTAATTGCTGCTGAGCCCTTGAAGATAGTGACTCTTCGGTTTTATTTCCCACCATCCAAGTAATCACGACAAGTAATACAACAACTGCGACTACAATCTGCAAAGAAAAACCTATGACTAACTGATGCTTAATCTTCATAGGGAAAACACTATATTCGAATTCATTTTATTTGTAGGATGTACAAGGTTTAAACTACACATAATTTGGTATCTTTAAAAAGAGGTTTACAAACTTTTATATACACTTGTTATAGTACATAGATTCAAATGTCGCAAATTTGAGCCTACCCTGCATCAGACAAAATAAGGGACAAAATACGCAGATTAAGGCAAGATAAGATAAATTTTAAAAATCAGTGAATGAGAAAACACTCACTGTAACCAAACAAGCTAAATGAGACTTCACTATGAGCTACATTAAAAAACTTAAATGCTCAGGCTGCGGCGCAGAATATGCTAGTCATCAAATAATGAATTTATGCCCAGTCGATAATCGACCCGTCGAACTAATCATCGATATACAGGCCATTAAACGAGATCATTCTAAACTCGGATGGTATCGATCCGAAATTAAATCGATGTGGCGTTTTGGCTCTCTACTAGGGCTTGATACCAATAATAAAGTCGACCAACAATCCATCGTATCATTAGGAGAAGGTTATACACCTGAAATCCCGCTTGACGAGCATCCGCTAGCTAAAAAGCATAATTTTTCCCTATATCTAAAAGATGAAGGACAACCCCATAAAGGCTGGGGTGCAAACCCCACGGGCAGTTTCAAAGATCGTGGAATGAGCATGGCAATTTCAATGGCAAAAAAGCTAGGTATTGAAAAGGTTGTGGTTCCAACCCAAGGAAATGCTGGCGATTCAATGGCTGAGTACGCGATGAGTGCTGGCATGCAATCAGTTATTATAATGCCTGACGATACGCCTATGCCCATACTTGGGCGTGTATCAGCTCTTGCAAAAATGAGAGATGACGTAAAAATAGAACTCGTTAAAGGGACTATCAGAGAAGCGGCTGCGGTAATGAAAGAAAAGTATTTACCTCAGGGTTATTTTAACATGGCTACCTTTCAAGAACCGGGTTGGCGAATAGATGGAAAAAAAACGTTAGGTTATGAACTTGCAGAACCAGAAGATGGTTTAACCCAACCTTGGAAACTACCCGAGGTTATTCTTTACCCTACTGGTGGTGGAACGGGCATTCTAGGAATGTGGAAAGCATTTGATGAACTACAGCAGCTCGGACTAATTGATGACAAAAGACCTAAAATTATTTCTGTTCAATCCGAAAATACTGCGCCTGTAGTCAATGCCTATGACCAAGGAGAAGTAGACACAACTCCATCAGACGCAGGAGAAACGATTGCAACAGGTTTAAACGTACCAGGCGGTGTTGGTCATTTTAAAGTGCTAGAAATAATAAAAAATAGTGGCGGCATGGCTCTCGCTGTAAATGAACAATCTATATCTGAAAATCTCACATCCATTTACCAAAAATACGGTATTTGGATTTGTCCAGAAGGTGCGGCCACCATAGCAGCGTTAGAAGCTTCAATCGAGAATGGCATGATCAATTCGGGCGATAAAGTTGTCGCATTTAATACCGGTTCATTTGAAAAATATTTACCCAATGTTAAACATTTAATTTTTTAGCAACACCGAAAAGTAGAAAACAAATGTCAAATACCAAACAAATAGAATTTAAATACTTAGAGGAAAGAATAAAAGCCTGTCGAATTTGCGAAGATGATTTACCGAATGGCGTAAACCCTGTCGTCCAAATTAACCCTAAAGCAAAAATTTTAATTGCAGGTCAAGCTCCAGGCAGAGTAGTGCACGAAACTAATATTCCGTTTAACGATCAAAGTGGTGATCGATTGCGAGCATGGATGGGAATTGATAAAGAAATATTTTACGACTCATCAAAAATAGCAATTCTTCCCATGGGTTTTTGTTTTCCTGGCACTGGTAAATCTGGCGATCTTCCTCCAAGAAAAGAATGCGCTAAGCAATGGCGGCAGCCAGTTTTAGATCAATTACCTAACATTGAACTAACCTTGTTAATTGGTTTATACGCAATGAAATGGCATTTAGGAAATCGAATGGAAAAAAATTTAACTGATACTGTAAAAAATTTCATACACATGCCTGAAGATACTCTACCACTACCTCATCCAAGTCCAAGAAATTATGGCTGGCTTAAAAAGAATCCTTGGTTTGAAATTGAAGTTCTACCTCATTTACAAAAACATATTCAGCGAATTATTTGTAAATAATTACAACGATTACTTTTAAAAAAAAAGTAATTTTAATTTTTATTTGACAAATAAATATTCAAGAGTATGATTGCGCGAAATTCGCAATACAATGAACGTATCATTATTTTGTATCACTAAATTTTACGCGGCTATAAGGAGC
>JBMYPE010000177.1:0-4712 GCA_049600015.1 Kangiellaceae bacterium | reverse complement strand
CGAATTGCATTATTGAAGGCAGTGTTTACTTAAAAAGAAACTGCAAAATTGATAGCAATGTCACATTGATAAATTCTACTATCGGTGAAAATAGCCACATTAAATCCAATACGATTATTGAAGACTCGATTATTGAGTCTAATTGTAGTGCCGGTCCATTTGCTCGAATTCGTCCAGGAACTCACTTATTGAATGACGCGCACGTTGGAAACTTTGTCGAAACGAAAAAAGCAATTTTAGGCGAAGGCACAAAAGCGGGTCATTTAAGTTATTTAGGTGATACCGAAATAGGTGAAAAAGTGAATATTGGAGCGGGAACCATTACTTGTAATTATGATGGGGCTAACAAACATAAAACGATTATCAAAGATGGTGCTTTTATTGGGTCTGATTCACAGTTAGTTGCACCAGTGACTATAGGCAAAAATGTCACAGTTGGGGCAGGCACAACAGTTGCCAGTGATGTACCCGACGAATCTCTTTGCATTAGTCGGGTTAAGCAAAAGCAGATTGAAGGCTGGAAAAGACCGGTGAAGAAATAAAGATTGCCTAAATGTAAATTAGTAAAAATAAACGAATACGCTAGGAAAGTAAATTATGTGTGGAATAGTTGGTGCAGTAGCTCAAAGAAATATAGCTGAAATCCTCATTGAAGGACTAAAAAGGCTAGAGTATCGTGGTTATGACTCTGCAGGTTTGGCAGTTATAAATGATAACAAAATCTCCCGTCTTCGTAGGGTAGGCAAAGTCTCAGAATTAGAATCTGCCATGAAGGATACACCAACTGATGGAAATATCGGGATTGCGCATACTCGTTGGGCAACTCACGGAGAACCTAATGAGGCAAATGCTCATCCGCATTTTTCTAATGATTCGATAGCAGTTGTTCATAATGGAATTATTGAAAACTACGAAGAGTTAAGAGAAGAGTTGAAAGCAAAGGATTACGTTTTTGAATCTGAAACTGACACCGAAGTGATGGCTCACTTGATTGAATTGGAAAGAAAGTCAGTAGATTCATTGTTAGAGGCGGTTCTTAGCGCAACTAAAAAATTGGTTGGTGCTTATGGCACGGTAGTAATGGAAGTTGCGAACCCAGATAGTTTAATCGTTGCGCGTTCGGGTAGCCCTTTAGTTCTTGGTAAAGGCATTGGAGAAATGTTTATTGCTTCTGATCAACTAGCGCTTTTACCTGTGACTCGTCAATTTATGTTTCTAGAGGAAGGCGAGGTCGCTGAAGTCACCAAAAGAAGTGTGAAGATTTTAGCGCCAAATGGTGAAGAAATTAGTAGAGAGTTCGAAGAGACTACGGTTCAACATGATGCTGGAGATAAAGGAAAGTTTCGCCACTTTATGATGAAAGAAATATATGAGCAACCAGATTCAATTACCAGTACTCTAGAAGGCCGATTAAATCATGATTCAGTCATTTTAGAGTCATTTGGAAACAAAGCACCCGAACTTCTCAAACAAGTTGAACACGTACTAATTATTGCATGCGGTACAAGTTATCACTCTGCGATGGTGGCCAAATATTGGATTGAATCAATGGTCGGCATTCCTTGCCAAGTAGAAATCGCCAGCGAATATCGCTACAGAGATACCGTAGTTCTTCCTAACTCATTGTTTATCAGCATTTCTCAGTCTGGCGAAACAGCGGATACTTTAGCTGCGTTAAGAATCGCTAAAGAAAAAGGGTTTTTAACTAGTCTAACAATATGTAACGTCCCAGGTTCTTCTTTAGTCAGAGAATCTGATATGGCATTTATGACTCGAGCTGGTGCAGAAATTGGTGTTGCATCTACAAAAGCATTTACAACCCAACTCACCGGTTTACTTATGCTTTCAACCGCACTCGCTCAAGCTAAAGAAAGCATGACGAGTGAGCAAATTGCAGAGGTTATTTCAGAATTACGTCAACTGCCTTCTGATATTAACGAATCATTATCTATGGATGGTTTAATTGAACAAATAGCGGAAGAGTTTAACGAGAAGGAACATTGTTTATTTTTAGGTCGTGGAGAACAATACCCAATCGCAATGGAAGGTGCTTTAAAGCTTAAAGAGATCTCCTATATTCACGCAGAAGCATATGCTGCTGGCGAATTAAAACATGGTCCTCTAGCGCTGATTGATCAAGATATGCCGGTTGTGGTTGTTGCACCTAATAATGAACTAATTGAAAAATTGAAGTCAAATATGGAAGAAGTGAGAGCAAGGGGTGGTCAGCTTTATGTATTTGCCGACCATGCATCTGAAATCAATGAAAATACTGGTCTACAAATTATTCATTGCGATGCCAAGGGAAAATATATAACACCGATTATATTTACCGTACCTTTGCAATTGTTGTCTTACCATGTGGCCGTCATTCGAGGTACTGATGTTGACCAACCAAGAAATTTGGCAAAATCAGTGACTGTTGAATAATTAAAAAATAGTTAAGTTAGTCATTTTATAAACTAAGGATTCCAATGAAATTGTTTAAAGCCAGCTTTATTTGCCTATTAACCCTAATTGTCATAACTCTAGCCGGAAAAGAGGTAAATGGTGCGACTAGAGAATTAGTTAAAGGAGAAGACTATGAGCAAGTATCACCTAAAGGAACCAAGAAACCAGAAGTATTAGAGTTCTTTAACTATGCTTGTCCCGCATGTTACCGATTAGAGGGGTTGGTTGAAAAGTTTAAAAAAAATAATCCTGATGTAAAAATTACACCAGTACCAGTAGAACTAAGACCCGCATGGGAAATATATGTGAGAGCATATTATCTTGGTAAATTATTAAAAGTTCTAGATAAATCACACCCTGCCGTATTTCATAGATTGCATGTAGAAAAGAAGCCCATCACAAGCGATTCTGAACTAAAAGCGTTTTTTGTAAGTTTGGGTGTTGAACCAGAAAAATATGATAAAGCAAACAAATCATTTGCCTTAAATGCAAGTACCAGAAAAGCAAAGCAGCAAGCAAGAAAATTTAGGATATCAGGTACGCCTGTCTTTGTTGCTAACAGGCAATATAAACTTAATAATCAAGCCCTTGGCACGGCTGAAATGATAGAGCATGCTTTAGATAAACTCACCAAAGCTAATTTATAACCCCTTCAACACACATTCGTCTCTAAATCCTAGTTAAAAGGCTTACCCAAAAGTAAGCCTTTTTTGTTACATTCACAAATATATCATTTGTATCTTTGTTTTTTACTTTTATATCAAATAGTTACTTTAATAGTAACGCTTTTTATAACCTAGATGTATAAGCGAAATTGAATATAAACTTGCAATTGAAATTTCATTATCATATAACAGTGCCTGATAATGCTTATAGTTCGACAAAAGAGGTCGTTAACGACCCAAAGCGTTACAGAGAATAGTGTCTTTTTTAACCAAAAAAACCTTATTCTAATTGCAGAACATAAACAAACTAACTCAAGAAATAGGATAAAAATATGACAAATAACTTTAAAGTGAAAGGCTTAGTCTTAGCTATGGGAATGACGTTTGCGTCAACTCCTGTATTTGCTGCTGACGATGCTGCAGCTGACGAAGATGTGCAAACAATGGTAATTGTTGGTTCTCGTGCGGCTCCTCGTTCAATTGGTGATTCTCCAGTACCAGTTGATGTTATTTCTGCTGAAGAAATGTCAGCAAATGGTACTGCTGATATGACACAACTCATGGCGACCGTGGCACCATCATTTAACGTAAATGCCCAGCCAATCTCAGATGCGGCAACTATGGTGCGACCAGCTAACTTACGTGGCTTATCTCCAGATTCCACATTAATCTTGGTTAATGGTAAAAGAAGACATCGTTCGGCGGTTATCGCCTTCTTAGGTGGTGGTATCTCTGATGGTGCTCAAGGGCCAGATATTTCGGTTATTCCAGCGGTCGCTTTAAAGCAAGTTGAAATTTTGCGTGATGGTGCTGCAGCACAATATGGTTCAGATGCTATTGCCGGTGTCATTAACTTCGTATTAAAAGACAATTCAGATGGTGGAATGGTTGAAGTTAAATATGGTGAATACGATGAAGGTGATGGTCAACAGGTGACTATTGCAGGCAACTTAGGTCTTCCTTTAACGGAGCGTGGGTTTGTTAATTTCAGTTACGAGTTAAATAATCAAGATGCAACAAATCGAAGTGTTCAACGTGGTGATGCAGCAGCATTGAGAGCTGGACCAGCTGGTGGGCAACCAAATCTCGATGTAAATGATCCCGCACAAATATGGGGTGCACCAAACGTAAATGATGATCAAAAGATCTTTATGAACGTTGGATTAGAGTTAGATAATAACAGTGAAGCTTATATGTTTGGTAACTGGGCTGAGCGTGAAGTTGATGGTGGATTCTTTTACCGAAACCCTCATAATCGAGGTGCGGTAAATTCTGCAGACGGTGGAACTACACTCCTAATTGGTGACTTAGATCCTGATGATGGAGTAGATTGTCAAGCATTTAACGTGCCTGTTCCAACAGATGGAACAAATGTACGTGATACTGCAGCCTATCAAGCTGTTCCTTTTGCAACCTATGGAGATCCTTCAAGCGGTGCTTGTTGGGCATTTAATGAATTATTCCCTGGTGGGTTTACACCAAGATTTGGTGGTGATGTAACTGATGTATCTTTAGTAATGGGTACAAGAGGTACATTTAGTGGTGGAACGACTTATGACTTTAGTGGAAGTATTGGTCAAAACCAAGCAGATTTTA
>JBMYPE010000176.1:0-4722 GCA_049600015.1 Kangiellaceae bacterium | reverse complement strand
TGTACAACTTGCTTTTATTGCGCCGGGTGTTTTGTGGGTATCGGTATTGCTGAGCGTTCTATTATCTTTGAATAATTTCTATCAAGCAGATTTTGAAGAGGGCGGTTTAGAGCAACTTTTAGTGTGCGGCGTTAATGCGAGTCAGATAGTGTTGGCTAAGAGTGTAGCCAATTGGATAGCGAGTGGTTTACCTTTAGTTTTTGTAACGCCTTTAATCGGATATTTATTTAATTTAGATGCTCAAGGTATTAAAATTGCGCTGCTCAGTTTATTAATCGGCACACCTGTTTTGAGCTTAATTGGCTCAATTGGAATGTGTTTAACTTTAGGGCTTAGAAATGGCGGTGTGCTATTAACTTTACTTGTTTTACCATTGTTTATTCCAGTGTTAATTTTTGGTAGTTCCGCAGTACAGGCTGCTTCCTCAGGGTTGAATTATTCAGGACAACTAGCGATTTTATTAGCATTATTGATTTTGAGTGTATTGTTAGCGCCTTTTGCTGGCGCAGCTGCTATGAAAATATCAATTGATTAATTTTACGCAGAGTTAAGAGATAGAAATATATGTGGACTTGGTTTTATCAAATGGCGTCACCAAAGTGGTTTTATCAATTTACTGATAAATTACTGCCTTGGTTTCGTGTTTCTACAGCTTTGTTGATGCTAACAGGTTTAGCTTTAGGGTTATTATTTTCTCCACCTGATTATCAGCAAGGCAATACTGTCAGAATTATGTACATTCATGTGCCCGCAGCATTTTTATCCATGTTCACTTATGTGGTCATGGCAATCAGTGGTGGCATTGGTTTTGTTTGGCGGATTAAAATGGCTCACATTGTGTCCGTTAGCTGTGCACCCATTGGCGCTATATTCACGCTATTAGCACTCGCAACGGGAGCTATTTGGGGCAAACCAACTTGGGGGACTTATTGGGAATGGGACGCTCGCTTAACTTCCGAGTTAATCTTGTTCTTTTTGTATTTAGGTTTTATGGCGCTCCATAATGCATTTGATGATCGTAATAGTGGCGATCGAGCCTCAGCGGTACTAGCACTTGTTGGCTTAGTTAACATACCCATTATTCATTTTTCTGTAGAATGGTGGAATACGCTTCATCAAGGTGCGACGATCAGTAAATTTGAAAAGCCTTCTATAGATGCAGATATGTTAAAAGCATTGCTTGTGTTTATTTTTGCTTTTCAGGTGTATTTCTTGACAGTATTAATGCAGCGTATTAAGTCAGAAATAATCAAACGTGAAAAGATGACCAACTGGGTGAAAAATCTAGTAGAAGGGAAACAATCATGATGTATTTTGAGTCGTTTGATGCATTTATTGAGATGGGTGGTCACGGTTTTTATGTATGGCTTTGTTACGCTTTAGTTTTAGTTTTTTTACTAGGTTATTATGTTATAAGTGCTCGATCATCAAATAGAGCAAAAGTAGAATTAAGACGTTTTTATGCGAGACTTGAAGCGCAAGGTCAATTTGATAAAGAGAAACAATAAAGGGTTGAACAAGGTTAATATAAAATGGCAATGAAACCTCAAAGAAAAAAGCGATTGCTGGCAATTATCGGCAGTGTGGTTGGTGTCGCAACCATTGTTGGATTGGTACTCTATGCCAGTGAACAACAAATGAATTTATTTTATACCCCGACTGAAATGGTTTCCGGTAAAGCGCCGACTGATCGTATTTTGCGTATTGGCGGACTAGTGAAAGAAGGAAGTGTTAAGCGAAGTGATTCTTCACTTTTGACTACCTTTATAGTGACAGATATGGCGGAAGATGTGTTGGTTAGTTATGATAAAATAATGCCTGATTTGTTTAGAGAAGGACAAGGCGTAGTCGCCATGGGTAAACTTAATGAGCAAGGTATTTTTATCGCCAGTAATGTTTTAGCGAAACATGACGAAGAGTACAAAGCACCTGAGGTATTAGACGCACTTGAAAGAGCAGGTCATCCTGTCAATAAAGAATCAAACTAAGCGATTTATACAAATTACATACTAAACCTGAATCTGGAATTATTTACCCATGCATGCTGAATTTGGTCACTATCTACTTTTCTTGGCTCTATTTCTTTCGATAGCGTTAAGTGTGTTCCCAATGGTGGGTAGTTTTATTAAACAGGATGTCTTAATTGCAACTGCAAAGCCTTTAACGCTTTTGTTCTTTTTTGCCTTGTTGACTAGTTTTATTTGTTTAGCCTACGCATTCATTATTGATGATTTCACTATAAAATATGTGGCACAACACTCTAATTCACTGTTACCTGATCGGTTTAAAATATCTGCGGTTTGGGGAGCGCACGAAGGGTCTTTATTACTTTGGATTTTAATTTTATCTGGGTGGATGTTCGCCGTTGCATTTTTAGGTACTAATTTACCTAAATTAAATTATGCGAGAGTTTTGGCAGTTTTAGGCATGATAGCGACAGGTTTTGTTTCTTTTCTATTAATTACTTCCAATCCATTTGAAAGAACTCTTCCCTTTTTTCCCATAGATGGAGCCGATCTTAATCCATTGTTGCAGGACTTTGGATTAATCATTCATCCACCATTACTCTATATGGGTTATGTGGGTTTTGCGGTGTCCTTTGCATTCGCTATTTCCGCTTTGATTGAAGGTGAATGGAATGCGACTTGGGCTCGTTGGACTCGCCCTTGGACAATAGCCGCATGGTCTTGTTTAACTTTGGGGGTCATGCTTGGCAGCTGGTGGGCTTATTATGAGCTTGGTTGGGGTGGTTGGTGGATGTGGGATCCATCAGAAAATGCATCCTTACTTCCTTGGTTAAGTGGCACGGCGTTAATGCACTCTCTTGCCGTTACTGATAAACGTGACTCGTTTAAAGGCTGGACATTAGGGCTTTCACTAACCACTTTTTCATTAAGCATTCTGGGGACATTTTTAATTCGATCAGGCGTATTAACTTCGGTTCATGCGTTTGCGAACGATCCAGAACGTGGTCGTTTTCTTTTGATCTTCTTAGCGATTGTCATCGGTGCTGCTTTATTGTTATTTGTTTTTCGTGCCAATAAAGTGAAGACTAAGGTGGATTTTTCTGAGACTTCTAAAGATATGTTTTTGCTGATGAATAATATTCTTTTTATCAGTTTAACTTTCATAGTGCTTTTTGGAACACTCTACCCAATGATTGCAGAAGCGTTCGGTCGCAAACTATCTGTTGGTGCTCCTTATTTTGATATGTTATTTCCTTACCCTGTAGGCATTCTTGCTATTTTAATTGGTGTCGGCCCTCTTTTAAATTGGAAACATCATGATTTTTCAAAAATAAAAGCAGTCTTATTGAGAGTGAGCCTGGTCTCTCTAGTGATTAGTTTGTTATCGGTTTGGATGATAGGCACTTTTTATGGTTGGGTATTGACTGGAATCTTTTTAGCTTTATGGATTGGGTTGTTAAGCTTATATGACCTATCAAATGTGACACGTCATGGAAAAAACTTATTCGAAAAATTTAAAAAGGTGAGAGCCGCGTTCATTGGAATGATTATTGCTCACATCGGCGTCGGAGTGATGCTAGTCGGTGTTGTCATCACTTCATACTATAGCATAGAAAAAGACCTTAGAATGACAATAGGTGATGTGAAAGAAATTGGTGGTTATCATTTTGAAATGATTTCTAGTGAAGACGCGTCCATCGAAAATTATCAAGCAACTTTGGTCACTTTTGATGTGTTTGAAAATGACGAAAAAATACTAACGTTAAAACCAGAAAAACGTTATTACCTTGCGGGTAAGCAAGTGATGACAGAAGCTGCGATAGATGCAACATTGTTTAGAGATTTATACATCGCTTTAGGTGAAGCATTGGACAATGATGGCTCGACTTGGTCTGTTCGTATATACGTTAAACCTTTTATTCGTTGGATTTGGTTGGGCGCGATTTTAATGGGCTTTGGCGGCATTATTTCGATTATGGATAAGCGTTATAAAAACTTGAAATCCACAAGTAGTAACAAAGCGGCGGCAGCTTAGAGTATTAATAAGATGGAAAACGAATCTAAACAGTCAAAAAGTTTGATAATTCCCTTTATTTCAATTGCAGTATTTGTAAGTGCTTTCATTTTTTTCTACTGGCTAATAGGAGAAGATAAAACCGAATTACCCTCAGAATTAATTGGTCGTCCTGTTCCTCAATTTAGTGTTGGAGATGTGTACGATTCTTCCATAATTCATACTCATAAGGAGTTTGAAGGTAAGATTGTGCTGGTGAATGTTTGGGCCAGTTGGTGTCCTTCTTGTTATACAGAACATCCGTTTTGGAAAGAGCACATAAAAAATAAAGACATCACACTGGTCGGGCTAAATTATCGGGACAAAAAGGAAAATGCGCTCAAATTTTTAAAACAACAGGGTGATTATTATCAGTGGAATTTATTTGATGAAAAAGGACGACTTGGAATTGATTTTGGTGTTTATGGCGCTCCTGAAACTTATTTGATCGATAACAAAGGAAAAGTGCGATATAGACATGTCGGAATTGTGAGTACAAAAGTGTTTAATGAGATCATCGTGCCAATTGTTGAGCAAATCAAAAAGGAATCTTAATATGAAAAAATCTTTATTAATTTTATGTTTGATTGGTTTTTCATATGTTTTAAATGCTGACATTCAGGTATTCGAATTTCAAGATGAGGCATTAGCTAAGCGATTTTCTCACTTAACAGTCATATTAAGATGTCCTAAATGTCAAAA
>JBMYPE010000175.1:0-4728 GCA_049600015.1 Kangiellaceae bacterium | reverse complement strand
TTAGAAATTGCAATTCTTATTGGCGAAAGTTTAACATCCGTGAGTGAAGTTCAATCATTAAAGGCAATATCCGCAGTTGGAATCGGTTTAGATTTAACTTTAAGAGATCTACAGTCTAAGTTAAAAAGTAAAGGTCAGCCATGGGAAAAAGCTAAGAATTTTGATGGCTCTTGTCCATTGAGTGATTTTGTCGATATTAATTATTTTATGACCAATCTCTCCAGAGATAAAAACGGAGACTTAAAGTCGACGTTAAATAACATAGATTTTGAATTGATAAAAAACAATCAACTAGTTCAGAAAGGTAATACGCAAGATATGATTTTTGGTTTTTCATTGTTAATCAGTGACGTATCGAAGCATTTTACGTTATACCCCGGTGATGTGATTTTAACCGGAACCCCTGAAGGTGTAGCAGAGCTCAAAGATTTCGACAAAATTAGCGCTTCAATAAATGGTGTTGAATTGGCGAATGCCGAAGTTAAAGGCAAAAAATAGACGCTATTTTATTCAACCAGCCAAAGATGTAGTTTAATTATGAACAAAGAAAACAGATTTTGGGAAACGATTCCCTTTGAAGAATTAAACCAATCGCAATGGGAGTCCTTGTGTGACGGTTGTGGTCAATGTTGTGCACACAAATTACAAGATGAAGATACAGAAGAGATCTTTTTAACCAATGTGGTTTGTCAGTATATTAATCATAGTACTTGCCGATGTTCCGTATATGATAATCGACATCAATATGTACCTGACTGTATAAAAATTACTCCACAGAATGCTAAAACGCTAAAATGGATACCAGAAACTTGCGCATATCGGTTAATCGCAAACGGTAATCCACTGCCTGATTGGCATCCACTAATTGTAGGAGATACTTCTTCGACCAAGCAAGCGAATATGACTATTCTTGATAAAGTGATCAGTGAAGCTGATATAGAAATGGATGATCTGGAAGACTATTTAGTTGAAGATGATTACTTTTCAAATTTACTTAATAAAATTGGCGCAAGTTAATTTCTTGTAGTTGACTAATTTGATACCTAGTTAACCTATCTTACTGAAAACTATGCAATAATCCAAAAACTGAACTATGCTTAGTGAAATCAGTTATTGAGTGCCAATGAGTTATTGTTAAAATGAAAATCTCTCCAGTTATAGGTGAAATGAAATCTAGTTTTAGTTCTATCAAACTATTCGCCACCACATTATTTGTTTTCTTTTTTCTACTCAGTGAAGCGATTCAAGCCCAAAGTGCCGCTAACTTAACAAACGATAAGAAGGCTGATATTCGGCTACTGATAGATATCTCAGGTAGCATGAAACAAAATGATCCTGAAAATTTACGGATTCCTGCATTACAACTAGTAACCAATCTATTGCCAAAAGGGGCAGACGCTGGCGTTTGGGCGTTTGGTAAATATGTGAATATGATGGTTAAGCTGGCGCCAGTTGATGCCAAATGGCAAGAACAAGCGACTCAAATTGCGAACAAAATAAATTCTGCAGGCCTGCATACCAATATTGGTAGTGCATTAGAAAAAGCATCCTATGGCTGGGCTAGACCAGATGTTAATGAAAAAAGAAGCATGTTATTACTAACTGATGGTATGGTCGATATTTCTAAAGATGCTAATTTCAATGCAAATGAAAGGCGTCGAATATTAAATGTAGTGTTACCTAAATTAAAGCAAGCCGGGATTGCAATTCACACCATAGCTTTATCAGAAAATGCTGATCATGAATTGCTTAAAGAGCTATCAAGCCAAACGGATGGTTGGTATCAAGCGGTCGATAATGCGGCAGAACTACAAAAAGTATTTTTGAAGATCTTTGAGCAAGCAGCAGAAAGAGATAATTTACCGATTAAAGAGAACCTTTTTTCTGTAGATAATAGTATTGAAGAAATGACAGTACTTATTTTTCGACAAAATTCAAATGAGTCCACTCGTCTAATTTCACCATCTGGAAAAACGCTTAATAAAAACTCTAGCGAAAACGGCCTGAGATGGTTTTCAACTGATTCTTATGACTTAGTCACATTGCCTGCACCAGAGTCTGGCGGTTGGAAAATTGACGCCGACGTTGATCCGGATAACCGTGTCATGGTGGTCAGTAAACTCGGTTTAAGTGTAAAAGAATTACCCAATAATTTATTGGCTGGCGAGGCAATTAACTATGAAATGCAATTATTAGAGGAGGGTAAACCAATTGAAAATATGGATTTCCTAAAGCTAGTGGACGCAAAGTTGATCCAAAGCAAAGGAGATCAAGAACAAAAAATGGCAATGTTTTTTGATTCAATGAATAAAAACTTTAAACAGAACTTTTATACAGATGATTTTGTTGGAGAATTAAAGTTAAACCTAGTGGTTGCAAGCCCCACATTTGAAAGAGAAAGAAGTCATGCGATTAATATTTATGGTTCACCTTTGATATCAGATTTAGTATTGTCCGAAGATAATATTCAGCCTCATAAAGTCATCCTAAAAATTCGAGGAGATATAGTAGAAGAAAACAGTCTAACCATAAATGCAACTATAACCATGCCCGATGGAGAGAAACTCTATAAAGTAATAGATGATGTAAATCAACCTTTATCCATTAATGCAGTTTTAACTGGTGGAGACTATACAGTTGGTTTTAAGGTTACTGGAAGATCGGTGCTGGGTAGAGAGTTTGATGTTAGCCCAAAACCAATAGAGTTTAAGGTTGAATCATTAGTTGTAAAAAATGAAGATGAAGTAAAAGAAGTCGTAGAAGATAAAAAATCGAGTGATGACATTGTTGTAATTGACGAAGATGCAAAGGAAAAACCTGAGCCAGCAACAGACGCTATTAAAAAAGAAGGTGCTGAAAAAATTGAAGAACAAGTCGAAGAGCCAGTTGAAGAAAAAGAGGACGAGAAGAGTTGGACTGACTGGTTGTACATCGGTTTGGGTATCAATTTACTTTTGATAATTTTTGGTTTTTTTGGATGGAAAATAATCAAAAATAGAAACTCAAAAAATGCCAATAAATTAGCTGATGAACTATCTTTTGACGATGACGATGACGATGACGATGACGATGACGATGACGATGATCAAGATGATACTAAACAACAATAGGAAGTCTTTATTATGAATTTTTCCTCTCCCTCTCTGTTGCTAATAGTAGAAGCTGCAGCACCTTTTTTTATTCTTTCTATTTTTCTTACGCTTGCTTTAATGAGTGGTCGAAAAAAAATGAAAAAGGCGGCTCAACAGCTTATTCTAAATGTTAAGAGCAGTGAAAAAAAAGACCGAGAGGAAGTTAAAAAATATTTAAAAGAAAGTCTTAATATAGATAAAAAGAAAGCGAATAAAGCTTGCAAAAAAATCACCAATGAAAAGAGGTTTCTACTGCGTAATATTTTAAGTGGAGTGCTGGATAAAAATGTAGATGCAATCGCTAACCTGAATCAAGACATTAATCGAGTTTTGCATCAATATCATCAGCTAGAAATGGAAGCGCCTGTTGTTGAAGATACTATAGCACAAGAGCCCGTGGAGGATACACAAAGTGAAAATTCCGACAGCAAAGATGAAAACAAAGCGTTAAAAAAAGAAATTAAAGGTTTAAAGCAAGAGGTGCATATAACGCTCACCACGTTAAATAACATATTTAAAGAATTTAGCTCGATGTTTGGTGAAAATACGCCAGAGAATAACATGTCTGTGGAACAAATTATTACCGCAATGGAGTCATTTTCTGAAAAAGATACGACAAATGAAGCGCTGGCTAGTTCGGGCGATGATAATCAAAGTGCCTCTGCAAATAATTCGGAAGATGTTATTGACGATGCCCCTGAGGAAACCGTTGAGGAAAACAAAACTCAAACGAAAGAAGCAAAATCAGAGCAAACAAAACCAGAAGAAGCCAGTATTGCCGAGCAGTTAGATGAAATGCTGGGTGATGAAGAGGTTGTTGACGGATTAGATTTTAGCGAAGCTGATGAAACTGATGATATCGATGGTGCATTAGATATGCTGGAACTAGACTCCACGGATGACGAAGAGCCTGATTGGGGAGACGCATTCGCAGAATCTGGTGATGTGATGGAAGAAGATAAAAACGTGTAAAGTTAGTTTGCAAATACTCGCGTTTAGCGTTGAAATACTAATTCACCCGCGATCCATGTTTGTATAACTTGAGTGTCCCAAATTTTTTCTGCTTCTATCGTAAAAAGATCTTGATCAACTAAGATAAAATCTGCCCATTTACCAGTTTCTAACGACCCGATAATTTTATCCTGATGGGCCGCATAAGCAGCGTCTAAGGTAAAGCTTCTTAGCGCTTGGGCGCGAGTCATACGCTCATTAGGTAACCAGCCGTCTATAGGAAGGTTATCTCGACTTTGTCTAGTCACTGCTGCGTGTAAACCATGAAATGCATTTGCCAATTCCACAGGAAAGTCTGAGCCTGATGCAATGATAGTTCCTTGTTGGATAAGCTTTTGCCAAGCGTAGGCGCCTTTCAATCGTTCTTTGCCTAGACGGTCTCCCGCCATATTTTTATCGCTAGTGGCGTGTACAGGTTGCATCGACGCAATCATATCTAAATCTTTGAATCGGGGAATATCTTTTAGTGAGACAATTTGAGAATGTTCAATACGGTTTCTAAGCTGACGACCACCAACTGAGTCGTAAGCTTTTTCAATGGAATCTAAAACTAGTCGATTTCCTCTGTCACCAATCGCGTGTACAT
>JBMYPE010000174.1:0-4738 GCA_049600015.1 Kangiellaceae bacterium | reverse complement strand
TTAACTTAAATTTTTGATCTTTAGTCTACTGAGGACTCTATATAAGCTATACCACTGCTTCCGGTTGAATAAACCGCTTGAACAGCAAATCTTTCACATGATCCTGTGTATTGATAATTTAACTGGCTTACAGCGAGTTCTTTCAATAGTTTTAATTCTCGATTTTCATCTAGAACACAATTAACTTTCCAGCCTTTCACTTTCTCACGAGTGCTACCTTCAAAATGTTCCCATGCTATTCGATAGCCAACATTTTTATCCTGAGCGTTTTTATTCACTCTAACCACTAAAGGTGGAATCTCAGGTTTTATATACTTCCAAAAATATTCGCTCATAGTTTCTTCATTTGAGACTGCACCGCGATTACCTTGAATAGAAACAGTGCCACCACCTACTTTTAATGCTTTTGGGTTTGAATAGCTTCGCATGTTTTTAGCAATAATATCCTCCCCAGCAATCGGCCAGCGACGAGTTTCAGTTGGTGTCTCAAATGACTCATCACCAAAAAATGTATCACTTTTACCGTTATAATATAATTGAGATTCCGGTAAATAAGTCGGCATAACACCTTGATCAATTAATGTTGGAACATCCTTAATAATAACGGATTTATCATAAGAAACTGTCTTTTTACCAAATGCACGCCGAATGTTATTGCTACCTTGGAACCCTCTAGCTTTACCTAAAAATGAATCCTTTAAAACTAACGGTTTTTTGGACTGCAATAACCATGCACCACATCTATTTTTTTGAGGTGTGCAAGTTCCTTCTGAATCATAGGAAACAATATTTCTCCACTGATGAGCAGGTCCCGCTTTTGAATCCAATAAAGATAATGAAAGCTTATTATTCACAGATAATAAACCAGAAACTATAATTTCTGAATTCTTCTTCACACAACCGGTTGCTGGATACGCATCCAATCCAGCGTAATTTTTATAATGAGGTGCAGCAACAGCTAACGAGTCAAAAACAATGTTATCTTGGCTTAAGTGCGCCGAATCACAGTAATTAGAAAAGCCGCCATATGGCTGTGAACCTCTATGTTCATCCAACCTTACTAAAGAACGGCGAGTCACCGAACCACTTGAGCTTCTGGTCATAATACCGTATCGGTTATGCCCCCAATCGTAACTATTTTGAATTAAAGGTGTACCGCCGTTCACTCTCATTCCAGCATTTGAACATTGACCTTTCTTGGCTTCTTTTATCGTATCGCAAGCAAACCCCCAAGTACCGGCTCCTTGAGCTCCAACAAAATCAATGATTAAGTGGTTACCGGGTCCAGAAGTTGTAAAGGATTCTCTTTGAACATTTTTCAACACAAAGCCTACAATCGCGACATGATTGGTTGTACTTAATTGAATGGCATTTTTTTGTTTACCAATTTTTTTATTTGCAGTACCTGAAATCGTTACTCCACCGGGAGATTCAGCTATCACAGTAGTAAATTGTTGCTCTGTACCATCGGCTGGCGCACTTAGCTTGAACGCATTTTCATAACTACCGTCATCATCAACAGAAACCGGATAAATCCCGTCTGGAATAACGAGTGTATCACCACTTTTCATTTTCACACCGGCGATGCCAATATATTTTGACACTCCGTTTTTGCCCGCTATCCTAATTTTACTTTTACCACTTTTGTCCACGTGCACAACCATAGAAGCGTACGCGACAGAATGATAATTGCTGCACTTAATCCTTATATGAAAGCCTCGACCAAATGCTAATTTACTTGTATCCCAAGTTATCTTTCCAGTTAGAGGATGAACTTTCACATCGTCATGACCAATATCCTTTCTGCATAGATTAACCTCACCATGAATAGAGGGTGTAAATTCAAAAAGTTCTCCATGCTTAACTATATGGCTTCGCACTTTATCAATCGATATTATATTTTTTGTTGAATGAACAGGTTTTGGGCTCCGCCCTTTCGATTCATCGGCGTTTGCTAGCGCAATAGTTATAAAAAGAAAGAAAAACGATGTGTGAAGTTTAAAAAAGAATATTTTCAAGATATTTCGACCGAAACTGACTAAACTTATGGAATCATTTTGTGCATTATTAAAGGTTTCGTCAAGACAAAATCTATAGCTTTAATAAATATTAGTTTGCTATAATCTGCGTTTACACTAAGCCTTTGAATTTATTTCATTTAACCGGTTTCAAAAAGGATCCAATTTACAATGCCTAAGAAAAAAACTCGCTCTAAATCTTCTGCAGAACAACTGAGCAAGCGAATATCTCTTATTTCAATTATCTTCCTAGTTTCAGGTGCAATCTTTGCCTATGGCTTAGCTGTTGGCAGCTTTAAAATGTGGCCATACAAAACTATTGAAGGTATGTATAGCGGTGTTTTGTCTTTAATTAGATATGGTGAAATAGTTCCGGTTAATCGATTGATCAAGGCGCCTAAACATGTCTCAAGAGAAAGAGTGGTGGCACATCAACCTGATAAAGTTCAACCCGGATATTATGCTTACATGGGTTATGACGGTGAAAATTTGCGTTACGCCGCTTGGTTACAAAACGAGAAAGGCGAGAAGTTACACGAATGGGATTTGTCTTATCTAAATTTTGATCCGGATGGCCCATTAAATGGTTCTGACTCTCCCCATGCGTTCAGTGTACTTCCAGACGGTTCTGTTATTGTGACCTTTGATTCAGGTGACGTGATGGCCAGGGTCGATCAATGTAGCAAACCTATGTGGACGAGAAGTGGGGTTTACCATCATTCGCTTGCAAAAGGTTTAGGAAATACTATGTGGTCTTGGCGCGGTGATAATACCGCTTACGGGCACTACAATTACCTTTCACAATTTAATATAGACACTGGTGAAACCGTCTCCGAAATTGGTTTAGTCGAAGACATTATTCAATCTCCCGCAACACCACCAGGCTTATTTAGTGTTCGAGCAGATTACCCATTCAAAAAATGGGATAAAACGCCTCCAAATAAAGAAAAATATGATTTGTTTCACCCTAATGATATTGATGTTTTGACTCCGGAACTGGCAGATAAATTTCCTATGTTCAATGTGGGTGACTTAGTGATGAGTTTCAGAAGAATTCATTTAATCGCCGTTGTCGATCCACTGACATATGAAATTAAATGGGCTAGAAACGGTCCTTGGATTTATCAACATGATCCAGACTTTACTGCCGATGGGAAAATTTCAATCTATAGCAATAATTCTGGATTAGGGCGTTCGGAAATTATTAAAATTGATCCAGCAACCGGTGAACTAAGCAACGAATTATTAAATGGTGATTTCAAATTTTATTCTGCTGCACAAGGAAAGCACCAATATTTACCAAATGGAAATTTACTCGTTATTGTTCCAGACGAGGGACGCGCGGTTCAAATTACAGCTCAAGGTGATAAAGTTTTTGAACATAACAATATCTCGGCTATTTCACCCTTATACAATGAACACATAGCTAACGGTATCTGGTTTGATACTGACTATTTTGCTGAAGTACCTAGCTGTACCATTAAATAGATTTAAAACAACCTTATATTAAGTATTATTATCACTTAAATTTGTAGTAGTAGGAGTAATTAAAATGAAGTCAATATTCTTTTTAACATTGATTTTTTTATTGTTTTCAACAAGCGCACAAGCATATGTCGGACCTGGTTTGGGTGTGGGAGTCATTGGTGCGATCATTGGTGTTATCGGCGCCATTTTAATGGCAATCATCGGCGTCTTTTGGTACCCATTAAAACGTATGTTTGGCAAGGGTGAAGACGACGAAGATGAAGAAAATCTAGAAGAGGAAGACCAAGAGTCTGACTCAGAGAAATAATAAAGTAAAGCGATTGAACTTATGAATTATGTTTTTCTCATGTTAATGTCAATTATTTTTGTTGAATTATTTATATTTTTAAAAATAATTGCAGATGCACAGTCTGTGCTTTCACTCTCTTCAAAATCTGTGAAAGTAATGCAATCTAAAAAAATGAGTGACAAAGAAAAAGAAAAATTCATGCGTACTAATTCTGTCACTATGTTGAGCACAACCTTCAAATTTATTGGAAAATTTATCTTAATTATCCTCATATTATTTGGATTGTTTTGGGCTATTTCGCAGTATGATTCTGAGCGCGCGATGCAAATAGAGGCTGACCTCTACTCCATTAAAATTATTCTTGGATTAACGATTGCTACACTAGCATATGTATGGATAAGAAATGTCATTCGCAGAAAATTATAGTTTTCTAGATCGAACGTTACACCATATCGCTTATTCAGTTCCGGGTCTACAAAAGTTTGTAGCTGAGATGGAAAGTGATATCTACTCTAAAGAGCTAGATAAAATAGAATCACAAAATGAAGTATTTGTGACAGGGCTACCAAGATCAGGAACTACACTGCTTTTAGATTTATTGTTTAAAACCGATGAGTTCTGCACTTTCTCATATCGGCACATGCCATTTATATTGGCTCCCCTACTTTGGAAAAAGATTTCACAACCATTTTCTAAAGATGCTAAAGAAGTGGAACGCGCTCATGGCGATGGAATGACAGTATCATTTGATAGCCCAGAAGCCTTTGAAGAAGTTATTTGGTTGTCCTATTTAAAAGACCAATACGTAAAGCAAAACCATTTGGCTCCACTTACATTAAAAGCGACGAGTAAAAAATTCTCTAAGACGATTAAAGCAACATTAAAAAAACTTATTTTAGAAAATCAATCAAGCGAACAAACAACCAAAAGATATATTTCCAAA